>CAZHSO010000036.1:19916-32556 GCA_964535105.1 uncultured Gemmatimonas sp. | reverse complement strand
CTCCCAACCCCTACTTGCGCGGTTTCTTCACCGGCACCACAACCGCCACCGGGGGATTCCTCCTGAGCCGCTCGCGCGACAGTATCAACTGCTGCGGGAGGCTCGCGATGTTCATCACCGTGTAGTACAAGTTGAGGCCGGAGGCAAACTTGGCGAACAGAATCGTCATCATCACCGGCATCATGTACAACAGCACCTTCATCTGCGGATTCGGATCCATGCCGAGCTGGCCGATCTTGGTCAGCGCAAACATGGAAAGACCCATGGCGATCGGAATGATGTAAAACGGGTCGGCCCGGGAGAGGTCGGGGAGCCAGAGGAAGGACGCGCCGCGAAGCTCGATGGTGTTCTGGAAGACGAAGAAGAGCGCCAGCAGGATCGGCCAGGGCAGAAGCATCGGCCAGCATCCCCCGAAGGGGTTGACCTTGTGCTCCTTGTAGAGCTTGAACATTTCCTGCTGCAGCCGCTGCGGGTCGCTCTTGTACTTCTCCTGCAGCTCCTTGATGAGCGGCTGCACCACCTGCATCGCCATCGTGGAGCGCATCGCTTTCTGGTTGAGCGGCCAGAGGAGGAGGCGGATCAGGATACCGAACAGCACGAGCCCCATGCCGTACGCGAGCCCCATCCGGTCGTGCATCCAGACCAGGAGCGAGCGAGCGCCGAGCGCCACCGGGCGGATGATCGTCCGGAATCCCGGCCACCCATACGGGTTGATGTCGTCGAAGTCGTGCCCGATGGCGCGGAGCCTGGGGTACTCCATCGGACCGGCATAGAGCTGGTAGGACACCGCACCGCCGCCTTTGACGGGAAGCCCGGCCTGCATCGCGATCCCGGTGGTCGAGCGTCCATTGGATTCCGTGGCAATGACGGTAGCACCGCTGATGCCGCCGTTCAGGCCATTCGGATCGGGATCGGGCGCGAGCAGGGCCGTCACGAAGTACTTCGACTTGACCGCGACCCATTCGAACGGACCGTTGAGCGCGATCGGCTGTCCGGCTTTGAGCCTGGTCAGGCGGGTGAGCGAGGCTTTCTCGCCCTTCACCACGATGCCGCTTTCACGCACGTGCTCGGCGCTGTCCGATTCGGTGTTGCGAAGCCCGGGGCCCATCCCCACCAGCAACGTTCCGCCATCGGGCCCCAGCCCCGAGACCCGGGCCGAGGCGTCGATGAGATAGTCGTCGGGCCGGAATGTGTAGGTGATGGACACCGTCACGCCGCCCCGCTCCGCCGTGAAGGTGAGCGGAGTGGCGCCGGACACGGTGACGTCGGTGGACGAGGGGGTGAACTGCCAGTCCCGGAGCGACAAGGTGTCGCGCCCGCTCAGCAAGCCCAGCGCAAGGATATCGCTCGTCGGCCGGAGAAGCTGCGCCGGACGGCGATTCTCCTCCGAACGCATCGAGGGATATTTCAAGAGCACGGCTCCCACCAGCCGCCCGCCGCGGGGCGAGAAGGAGTAGCGGTAGAGGGGGGACGTGACGGTGACGGAATCCTCAGTCGCCGTGACGGAGGAATCACTGGACGGTTGGATGCTGGACGGCTGGACGGCTGGAGTTGTCGTATCCGCGTTGCGCGACGGACGCGATGAATCGATGGCCATACCGGCCGTCGAGCCGTCCAGCCGTCCAGAAGCCGGTCTTACCGGCGCCGGCTTCCTGAAGAACACGGACGGCAGAATCGCTACTGCCATCATCAGCACGATGGCTGTGAGTACGCGACGATCCATAGGGGAGAAGGTCTCGGAGGACTACGGTACGGGGTCGAAGCCGCCCGGGTTGAAGGGATGGCAACGCACGATCCGCCGCGCGCCGAGCCACCCTCCCCGGAGGACGCCATAGCGTCCAATCGCTTCCAGAGTGTACTGGGAACAGCTGGGAGTGAAGCGGCAACTCGGCGGAAGCGCCGCCGACACGAACCGCTGATAGCCGTGGATGAGACTCATCAGCGATCGGCGGGGCCAAAGAAGAATCGGCGGCACGAGCTCACGCCAGCGCCGCGCGCCAGGCGAGCAGCTGCACCCTGAGCGCGCCGAATCCAGCTCCGTACGCCTCCCGCCTCGCCCGCATCACAACGTCCAACGGAGGCACCGTTCCCATCAGCTCCCGGCGCCACAGCTCTCGGAGCCGGCGCCGCAAACGATTGCGGGCCACCGCGGTGAACTGGAACTTCGGTACGATCAGTCCCATTCTCGCGTGGCCCGCCTGGTTGTCCGTCCACAGCACATCGAGGTGCTCGAGCCTCTCCCGGCGTCCCCGCTGCTGCACCCGGCGAAGATCCGCCGCGCGAGCAAGTCGGCGCGCCGCCGGCAACCGCTCGGCTGCCGTCAGCTTCCCCCGTGCTTCGAGGGTACGCGCACGGTCAGCCGCTTGCGGCCCTTCTTGCGACGGCGCGAGAGCACTTCGCGACCCCAGCGATCGCCCATCCGGGCGCGGAAGCCGTGCCGGTTGACGCGCTTGCGGTTGCGTGGTCGATAGGTCGGCTGCATACCAATTCCCTGTCATCCGATGAGCCCGGCAAATTAGCTGCCTGATAACGTTTCGGTCAAGGTTGACTTTTCCACAACGGTGCCGTAGCTTCGCCTGCCCCAACAACATCCCCACCGTCTTCCCGACCGAACGATGGCATGCAGCTGACGCTCAAAGAGGCGTGGAACCGCATACTGGACGACGCCCGTCGCGAGGTGCCTGAAAAGGACTTCAAGGCGTGGGTCGAGCCCGCAAAACCGGTCGCCCTCGAGAGCGATCGCCTCGTTCTCGGCGTACCCGACGAATTCGCCGTGCAGTGGAACGAAGCGAAGAACGCGACGCTGTTCGCGCGGCTCGCCGAGCGCGCGCTCGGCCGCCCGGTCTCGGTGATCTTCCGGGTCGACGAAGAACGGATCGCCCGCCCGCAGATGGATTTCTTCGTCGCGCCGCCCGCAGTGCAGACCAGCGGTACCGCGAATCCCTCCGCGCAGCCGCTCAACGAGCGATACACCTTCGAGAATTTCGTCATCGGCAAGTCGAACGAGCTCGCCGCCGCCGCCGCGCACGCGGTCGCCGAAGCGCCCGGGAAGCTCTACAACCCCCTCTTCGTCTACGGCGCCACCGGCCTCGGCAAGACCCACCTGATGCAGGCCATCGGCCACATCGTCTCCCGGCGCAGCCCCTCGGTGCGGGCGCTGTACGTCGGCGCCGAGCAGTTCATCAACGAGGTCATCGAGAGCATCCACTCCCGGACCATGCCGGAGCTCCGGCGGCGGTATCGCAACGACGTCGACCTCTTTCTGGTGGACGACGTGCACTTTCTGGAGGGCAAAGAAGCCACCCAGGAAGAGTTCTTCCATACGTTCAACACGCTCTACGAGGCCAAGAAGCAGATCGTGCTGACCTCGGACCGCCCCCCGAAGGAAATGCCGGGGCTGGAGGCGCGGCTGGTGAGCCGCTTCGAGTGGGGAATGGTGGCGGACGTCGGCCAGCCCGATCTCGAGCACCGGATCGCGATCCTGCGGAAGAAGCAGGAGCAGGATCACCTCGAGACCACGATTCCCGACGACGTCCTGGGCTTCATCGCCGAATACGTGCACACCAATGTCCGGGAGCTGGAGGGGTGCATCATCAAGCTCCTGCTCTACGCGTCGCTCCGGCACCGCGAGATCACCATCGACCTGGCGCGCGAAGCGCTGGCCGACAAGATCCGTCCCGGCCAGGAAGGCGCGAGCGCCCAGCCGAAGCTCAACCCCACGATCGACAAGGTGCAGGACGTCGTGGCGCGTCGGTGGGGCGTCACCCCCGAAGGCCTGCGGTCGAAGGCCCGCATCAAGACGCTGACCGTGCCGCGCCAGATCGCGATGTATCTCGCGCGTGAAGTCTTGCAGATGCAGCTGGTAGAGATCGGGCAGGCGTTCGGCGGTCGCGATCATTCGACCGTGATTCACAGTGTGGACAAGGTGCAGAGACAATTACAGCGCGATCGCCAGTTCCGCGAACGAGTTGAATCGGCGCGGCAGGAGTTGTACGCACCGTAATCGCCTGGAGGTATGCGGGACTGTGGAGGACCGGGGAAAAGGCGCGGTATCCGAAGGATCGTCCCCATCACCCACATGATCCCCACGCCGGTCGAAGCACGCATGAGGGAGTGGCCACGGCACTTGGGAGCCGCATCCACATTTCCAGACCCTCTACTACGGCTACTAGGTATAACTATATGATGGTAGTCTTTTCTTACATGGCTTTGCGGGGAGCGCTCGGATGAAGTTCACGATCACGCGGGAAAAACTGCACGAAGGTCTCCAGGCGGTCGCGGCGAGCGTCCCGTCGAAGACCACCCTTCCCGTGCTGGCGAACATCCTCGTGGAGGCGTCGAAGGACGGGCTCAAGCTCTCCGGCACCGACCTCGACATCTCGGTCAGCACCACGATTCCCGCTTCAGTCGATCAGGAAGGGGCGACGACGCTGCCGGCCCGCAAGTTCGTCGAGATCGTGAAGGAGCTCCCCAACGCCGCCATCCGGATGACGAGCTCGGGAGAGCAGCGGGCCACGATCGAGTGCGGTAAGTCCAAGTTCAAGCTCCTGGGCCTTTCCCGTGACGAGTTCCCCGTCTTCCCCACCGTCAAGTTCGAAGGGGGCTGGAAAGTCGCCGCCAAGGACCTGCAGAAGCTCATCGGGCACGTCGCCTTCGCCGCGAGCACCGAGGAAAGCCGGCCGATCCTGAACGGGGTGCTCTGGGAGCTCCGCTCCGACCGGATGCGGATGGTCGCCACGAACGGCCACCGGCTCGCGCGAATGGATGTGCCGACGACCGGCCAGGGCGGCGGCCAGGCCGACCTGATCATCCCGCCCAAGGCGCTGGAGCAAATCCGCCGGCTGTTCGGGGGTGACGAGGAGATCGAGATCGCAAAGAGCGACAATCACCTCGGCTTCCGCTCGACGACGACCCAGGTGTACACCCGTCTGATCGAGGGGCCGTACCCGAACTACGAGCAAGTGATTCCGCGGGAGAACGACAAGAGCCTCACCGCCGACAAGGCCGCGCTCGCCGCGGCGCTCCGCCGGATGAGCATCGTCGCCAGCGACCAGACCCACCGGATCCGGATGGCCTTCACCAACGGCGCCTGCAAGCTCTCGGTGCAGACCCCGGACCTCGGCGAGGCCCAAGAGGAGCTCTCGGTGGCCTACGAGGGCGACTCGCTGGAAATCGGCTTCAACGCCGCCTACATGCTGGAAATCCTGAAGGTCATGCCGACCGACGAGGTCCGGATGACCTTCAAGGCCCCGGAGCGCGCGGCGACGTGTGAGCCGGTGGGGTGGGATGATCCGGCGAGCTTTATGACGCTGGTGATGCCTTTGAGGCTGGTGGACTAGGAGTTAGGGAGTTAGGGAGCTAGGGAGTTAGGGTAACAACCCTAGTTCCCTAGCTCCCTAGCTCACTATTCCCTGGGGATGGTATCAGAGGGGGCCACGATCGTATCCGGCACCTCATCTGCTCTGGGAATAAGAACCTTCTCCCCGCGAATGCGGCGCACAATCATCGCCTGACGCCAGCGCATCCGGCCGGGCCGGTAGCCGGGATTTGAGCTCAGCGGAAACGGCAGCGTTCCCGCGAGCGCTGCGGCCTGTTCGACCGAGAGCTGCTTCGCCGCTTGGCCGAAGTACTTCCTGCTTCCCGCCTCCACCCCCCACACCTCCGGACCCAGCTCCACCACGTTCAGGTAGAGCTCCATGATGCGGTCCTTCCCGAGCCAGTACTCGAGCCGCCAGGCGGTCAGCGCCTCCTTGAGCTTGCGGAAGGGATTGCGTGAGGGGGAGAGGTACAGGTTTTTCGCGAGCTGTTGGGTGATCGTGCTGGCGCCTCGCATGTCGCCGCCGCGGTTCCAGAGCTTCCGCAGCGCCCGGGAAAGCTCGGAGCGGTTGCGACCGTTGGACCAGGAGAAATCGTCGGGGCCGTAGCCGAGGGCGTGACGGAATTCCACGTAATCGATGCCGGCGTGCTCGTAGAACCGATGGTCCTCCGCGACCAGCACCGCCGACGTCATCACCGGCGCGATGCGTGAAAGCGGCACCGGCTGATACTGACGCGCCGGTGGAGGCCCCTTCCGTTCCCCTTTCGAGATGGCGTCTTCCGCCTGGTCCCGCCGCATTTCCATGAACGCCGTCTGCCGCGGCCAGAACCAGCGGTACCACAGAGGAGGAGGCCAGACGAGCCAGAGCCACACAATGAACAACGCGCCGAGCGCAAAGACGCCCCGCCCGATCCACCGGAGCGGACCAGTGCGACGCCATCCGGGTCCTCTCCTATCAGCCTGGGGAAGCGCCACGCAGTCGCGCGGTCACGGTGGAACGCCAGCGGACCGGAATCGGCTCGGGAGAATCGGGGACGGTGACGCGAAGGTCGAGAGAGTCGC
Source organism: uncultured Gemmatimonas sp. (assembly GCA_964535105.1). Taxonomy (GTDB): domain Bacteria; phylum Gemmatimonadota; class Gemmatimonadetes; order Gemmatimonadales; family GWC2-71-9; genus JABFSM01. The sequence goes on along the minus strand of CAZHSO010000036.1, from coordinate 26,177 downwards.
GCGCGCGCAGCATGGTCACCCAGCCCTCGGGAGAGAATTCGTAGGTCACCTGGCGCCCCCCAGAGCCTGCCACAGTCATTGCGCGGCCGCCCTGCGTCGCCTTGCCACTCCGGGAGAGCTGCTCGGTTACCTCGACTCGGACGCTCCCCGGCGCTGCGCCCCGGGTCGCCCGGCTGCTTCGCTCCGCCGACTCGTTGGCTTCAAAGGCATCGAGTTGCACCGGGTATTTCGCCGAATCCTCCCAAGCGTCATCGCTTCGCACCCCGTTGTCTGGTAGTTGTGGAAACAACAACCGAAGGGCCGCTCCGATCTGACCGATCAGAACGCTGCTCCGGTTCACCCGGATCGCTCCGTTCGGTCCGGAGGGTGACAGCCGGACTTCCCAGCGGGCTTCCCGGGCGCTGTCGACCGTCGCGGGCGCCAGCCGGGCGCCTTGAATTGCGGTGACGGAGTCGACAGTGAGCAGGAGCCGCGAGCCGTCGGGGAGCGCGCTGACTTGGATCCGGCGGACGCTCACCTGGGGGGCACTGGAACCGGTGCCCAGGAACAGCAGGGAGTCGAAGCGGAGGATTTCGTAGCGGAGGGGACTCTTCACCCGGTACTGAATCCGGGCGTCCAGCGGCGCGGCCGGTGCCGACGGCGTCGGAGCCCCCGGCCGCGGGGCCGGAGGCGGTGCCGTCCCCGGGCCCCCGCCACACGCGAGCGCGGCAGAGACACCGAGGACGGCGAGCGGTCTCACCTGACTACGGTGACGACGACGGTCTGCACGGTCTTGACCGGGATCGGCGTCGGCGATATCGAGAGCTTGAGCTTCTGGTCGATGTTGCTGGTGGAGCTGCCGCCAAGGAACCGGCCATCGGCGCCGATGAAGAGGGTGCCGGTTCCGCTTCCGGTGCCCTCGACTTCCATCTTCCCCGCCATCGGATTCTCCAGCGTGCCGGAGACGGTGGATGTGGTCACGGCGTTCACCTTGCGGGCCGGAACCCCGGCTACGGTCTCCCCTGCCCCTGCCGTATAGCTGGTGACGAGGGTGACGGTCGTGTTGTTGCCACCGGCCGCGTTCCTGATCTCGGTCGTATCGATCCAACTCTCACCGGCCTTTGCGGCGGATTTGATCCTCGGGAAGAAGCTGTTGATCATGCCCTGGATCTGTCCCACGATCAGGCTGTTGTCCGGCGTCGCGCTCAGGTTCTTGACCCGGCCCGACGCGTCGACGAAGCCCCGCACCACCGCGCGCCTCGCGGAATCGATCGACTCCGGGGCCACCTGCGCGGTGCCGTTAAAGGTGACGGAATCGACGAGCACGTGCACACGTTTTCCGCCGGCGCTGTCGCTGAGCGTAACGATCAGCCAGGCGTTGAGATTCGCGGTCTGCGACTGCACGCCCTGGCCGACCGCGCTCAGGTCAAACGTGGTCTCGGCCTTGATCTCGAGCTTGTATTTCGTAGTGACGGCCGCCGGAGGAGCGCCGGGGGCCATAGAGGATCCGAACGCGAGTGCCGCGACTGCGAGTGAGCTGAACAAGATCGTGCCTCCTGAAAGTCGGGCCGGCGCAAAACCGGTCTCTGTGAATCGGGGCATACGAGACGCGTCCCACCTGAACTTATCACTCCCCCGTACACCCCGGGCAAGTAAAACCCCCGGCATCTCTCTCGGGACGCCGGGGGCACGGGCCGAATCGTAAGCCGAGTTCTGTTTCCCGCGCTTGCGCGCGGAAGATGGTCATCTGTCTGGGATGGCCGTCGCCGGCCACCTCGAGCAGCCTACCCGCGGCTCACCGTTGCCGGTGTTGTCGGTGTGGGCCACACCTCGCCGCCTATTTGGCCTTGCTCCGACTGGGGGTTGCCGTGCCGCTCGCTGTTACCAGGAGCGCGGTGGGCTCTTACCCCACCTTTTCACCCTTACCCTTCGGTCGCTTGCGCTTCCTCAGGGCGGTTTGTTTTCTGTGGCCCTGTCCGTCGCCTCTCGGCGCCCAGGCGTTACCTGGCAGTCTACCCGGTGGAGCTCGGACTTTCCTCGCGGAAGATTGCGCTTCCCCGCGACCATCGCATTCGGCCCGCGTCTCAATATAACGTCGAGGGAGTCGCGAAGGGCGAACTCCTCGCTCTTCGCTATTCCCTCAGCTGCGTCCCTCGATGGCGCCTCGCAGTCTCGCCAGCCCAGCCTGCGCCTGCTGTACGAAGGTCCTCAGTCGCTCATAGGCCACGCCCAACCTCACGCTCCAACCGGTACTGCCGGCCGAGCGCCCGCTGCATCGTGTGGAGGAGGTCCGACTCGGTCACGGCGTTGCCTCGATGCCGAAAGCGGCCGCTTCGTTGCGTTCGGCGCCGTCCCGCGGCATTGGCGCGTGGTCCCCGATTGACCCGCCGTTGAGGGACGAGAGTCATCCTGCCCATGTCACTCCTCCAGGGACCGATCTGATGCCAGCCACCCCCGTCGCGCCTGCCCGATCCCCCGCCCCGACCGTCGCCGCCGTCCTGGCGCCGGGAGAGCGAGCCAGTCTCGATGCGGCGAGCGTCGGGTGCTTCGCCGTGCTCCACCGGAGCTCGGTCGGCGACGCGGTGCGGACGGTCCGGGAGCGAGCGGTGGATGCCGTTTTGCTCTCGGTGCACCAGTGCGCCGACGAGCGCGCCGACCTGGTCGACCAGCTGGTCAGGAACTTTCCGGGTGTCCCGACCGTGGCGCTGGTCACCCGCTACGATGCGAAGACGTCCGAGACGCTGCTCCGGCTCGGGGCGACGGGTGTGCGCCACGTGGTCGACGTCACCGCTCCTGCAGGGTGGACCCGCCTCCGCCAGGTGGTGGCCGAGCCGGCCAGCCGCGGTGCCGCGCGCATTCTGGCTCCCGTCTTTGCCGCCCTGCCGGTGCTCCCGTCCGACGCCCGGGTGTTTCTCGAAATGCTCATCCGGCTCGCCCCGGAGACACCCGCGGTGCGGGCGCTGGCCTCGCGGCTCGAGATCAAGCCGAGCACCCTGATGTCCCGCTTTGTCCGGGTGGGGCTTCCCTCCCCCAAAACCTACCTTGCCGCCGTCCGGCTGCTTTATGCGTCGCAATACTTCGAGGGCGGCGGTCGCTCGGTGGCCGACGTGGCGTACCGGCTCGACTGCTCTTCGCCCCAGAGTTTCGGGAGGTCGCTCCGCGCGATGTTAGGGATCACGCCGGGCGAATTTCGCCGCCGGTTCCCCTTCCCGGCGGCCATGGGGCGTTTTCTTGCGCAGATGGTCGAGCCGTACGAGGGGGTTTGGCGGGAGTTCAGGCCGTTGAAAAGATGACTGCCATCGGCTATCAGCTATCGATCCAGCTATCGGCGAGTAATTCATTGGTTGTTGTTAGGACTACTACCTTATAGCCGCTCGACTCGATCGCGTCGAGCCCGCCTTGCTCGCGGTCGACCAGCGCCAGCACCCCGAGAATCTCTCCGCCTTCCGACCGTATGGCATCGATGGCCTGCAGCGCCGAGCCACCGGAGGTGATCACGTCCTCGATGACCACGACCGGCTGTCCCTTGGTGAAGTTGCCTTCGATCCGCCGCCGAGTGCCGTGTTCCTTGGCCGCCTTGCGCACGCTGAAAGCCTGGACGAGGGGCGGGGCGTCGGCGCTGGCTCGCGCGATGGCATAGGCCACCGGGTCGGCCCCCATGGTGAGCCCGCCGACGGCGGCGGGAGCCCAGCCGGCTTCCCGGATAGCGACGAGTGCCAGGGGACCGATGAGCTGCTGGCCCTCGGCAGACATGGTGGTCTTGCGCGCGTCGATGTAGTAGGTGGATCGGGTGCCGGAGGACAACACGAAATTGCCGTGGGTGACGGAGCGCTCGCGCAGGAGAGCCGCGAGCGACTCCCGCCCGGTCACTCCCCGCTCCGCCGGAACAGCGACGAGAAGAAGCCGGACTTCTTGTCCGGTGCGTCGTTGCTCGCGGCGGCGCAGAACGCCCCGGCGAACTCGCCCACCGTCTTCCACCGCTTGCCGAGATCTCGCTCCAGACCCGTCATCACCGCGGACTCGACCGCGGGCGGAAACTTGAGTCCCTTGACCGCTTCACTGAGCGGCACCGGCGACTGGGTCAGCAGCTGCTGAAAGAGCTCGCGGGGACTTTTGCCGGGGAAGGGAAGCACCCCGGTGAGCAGATGGTAGGCGATGGTCGCGAGGCTGTAGACGTCGGCCTGCTCGCCCACCAGCTCGCCGGAGAGCGCCTCGGGGGCCACGTACTGGAGTGTGCCGACGAAGAATCCCGCCCGGGTGAGGCGGTCGGCGGGATTGTCTTCCGCGTCGCGCGCGATGCCGAAATCGAGGAGGCGCGCCGTCTGCGTCTCCTGGTCGTACATGATGTTGGCGGGCTTGAGATCGCGATGGATAATGCCGGCCTTATGGGCCACTTCCAGCGCGGTGCCGAGCTGCTCGATGATCCGCGCGGCGACGGGGGGCGCCAGTCGTCCCGCCGCCGTGAGAAACGTGGCGAGCGGCTCGCCCTTGGCCCACTCGAGGGCGAGGTAATACACCCCGTCGGCCTCGCCGTAGTCGTAGGTCCGGATGATGTACTCGTGATTGATCCGGGCGCCGAACTCCGCCTCGCGCAGGAAGCGTTTGACCGCCACGGGATCCTGCGCCATGCGCGGGCGCAGCACCTTGATGGCCGTCTCGCCGCGCTCGGGATGCTCTGCGCGGTAGACGGTGGCGGTGCCGCCCTCGCCGACATGCTCGAGGAGTTTGTATCCGGCCACGGTACGGCCGACGAGATTATCTTGACTCATGGGAGGCAGTCCAAACTACTGCCGGGCCGGGGCCCCGAGCAAGCGCCGCGTGCACTTCCCGCCAGCATCCGGCGTCCCCAGAGCGTACAGCAGGCCTGGGCAGGCCCTGGCAACCTCTTCCGCGACTCTCGCATGACGATATTCGATTCTGTGCGGCGGCTCGCGCCGGCCGGGCTGCTGCTCGTGGCGGCGGCCTGTGGTGGAGGGCGCCCCCCAGCGGGGGGGCCGGTTCCCTCGACCGAGCAAACCCTGACCGACCTGTTCAATCTCCCCGCGCTCTATCGGCGCATGGGGCGGCTGGCCGCCAGCGGTCCGATGCCGTTCGTGGGGACCGCCGTCTTCGTCGCAGGGCGGGGGGACTCGACGATGGCCCGGGTCGGGCTCTCGTTCGAGAACCACGCGTTCGCCTTCCAGCGGGACGGAGGGGCCTTCTCGACCCGTTTCCGGGTGGAGTACAACTTCGTGCGCTCGGGGCTGCCTCCGGTCCAGGCGGTCCGGGACGAAGTCATCCGGGTCGAGTCGTTCACCGAAACGCAGCGGAACGACGAGAGCGTCATCGTCGAGCAGGGGTTCCTGCTCGCGCCGGGCTCCTATACGCTGGCGGTGACGGTGCGGGATCCCTCCTCCAACGCCTCGTCGCGCGCCGAACAGGTGGTGGTGGTCCCCTCATTCTCCGGCGGCGGGTTCAGCGCGCCGATCCTGGTGTACCAGGCGCAGCCGAGGACCCGGATCACCGACTCGCTCGTGATGGTGCTCAACCCTCGCGGCACCGTCGCGAACGGCGGGGGCGATTCGCTGCTGATGTACGTGGAGGGCTATCGCCTGAATGGCCCGACCCGGGTGCCGGTCGAAATGCGCGACGAGCGCGACAGCGTGGTGTATCACGGGCAGGTTGCCTTCACCGGCGGGATCCCGGTCGAAGCGCACGTGGTACGCCTCTCCTCCGACGCGCCGCCGCTCGGGCAGCTTTCGGTGGTGGTGGGGGAGGGCGAGTCGGCCAAGAAGGTGACTGTGCTGGTGTCGTTCTCGCGGAGCTGGGTGGTCACCAATTACGACAATCTGCTCGCCTTGCTGCGGTTCTTCCCCTGGGCGCCCGACCGGCTCAATGCGCTGCGCAACGGCAAGCCGAGCGAACGGCCGCGGCTCTGGAGAGAGTTCTGGGCCGCGACCGACCCGATGCCGCAGACACCGGAGAACGAAGCGCTCGATCAGTACTTCACCCGGATCGCGATTGCCAATGAGCGCTTCAAGGACGAGGGCGGGCCGGGGTGGCGGACCGACCGGGGCGAGGTCTACGTCACGCTGGGCGAGCCCGACCAGACCCTCGAGACCCCTCCCGGCAACGATCAGCGGATCGTCCAGTGGGTTTACAGCACCTATCGCGCGGTAATCACCTTCACCGGGCAGCTGGGCTTCTCCCGGCTCCGGATGACCCCGGCCTCGCGGGCCGAGTTCGCGCGGGCGCGGGCGCAAGTAATGAGGCAGGTGCAGTAGAGGGAGAAGCGGGAAGCGG
>CAZHSO010000036.1:0-19816 GCA_964535105.1 uncultured Gemmatimonas sp. | reverse complement strand
CGGGAAGGGCTTTTCCCGCTTACTGCTCACCGCTTACCGCTTACTTTTAGCGGATGCATGACCCCCCTCAAATCTTCTTGGTTGACGGCTACGCTCTCATTTATCGCGCGTTCTACGCGCTGATCAGCCGTCCGCTCCGCACCAGCCGGGGAGAAAACACCTCCGCCGCGTGGGGGATCGTCAACTTCCTGCTCCGCCTCCAGACCAGGTACCAGCCTGAGTATCTCGTCTGGGTGCTCGACGCCGGCGACTCCTTCCGCACCCAGCGCTACCCCGAGTACAAATCCACCCGGCAGAAGCTCGGCGCCGAGCTGCAGGCGGATTTCGATCTCGCCTTGGAGCAGGTGGGCGCGCTCCTGGCAGCCTTCCGTGTTCCGGTGCTCGCGATCGACGGCTACGAGGCCGATGACGTGATCGGCACCGTGGCGCGCCGGGAGTCGGCCGAGGGACGCCAGGTGGTGATCGTCTCGGGCGACAAGGACTTCTACCAGCTCATCGGTCCGCGCATCGCGCTGCTCAATCCGGGACGGGGCGGCGCGGCGGGTGTGGAAGAGCAGTGGGTGGACGAGAGTAACGCAAGCGAGCGGCTCGGCGTCCCCCCGCACCAGGTGATCGACTACCTCGCCCTGGTGGGCGACAGCTCCGACAACGTGCCCGGCGTGCGTGGCATCGGGGAAAAAGGTGCGGTCCTTCTGCTGCAGGAGTTCGGTAACCTGGAGACGCTGCTGGCGCGCTCGGCGGAGGTGAAGGCCAAGCGGGCCCGGGAAGCGCTGCAGCAGTACGCCGACGCCGCCCGGCTCTCGCAGGAGCTCGTCACCATCAAGACCGACGTGCCGGCGCCGCTCGAGCTGGAGCGCGCCGCGGCGCAGGCGCCCGACACCGAAGCGCTCGTGAAGGTGCTCACCCAGCTCGAGTTCCACACGCTCGCAAAACGGTACGCCGGCGGCGACGTCCGGCCCTCACCGGCCCCGGAGAGCGCGCCCGCCGGGGAAGAGTCTTCGGCCGTCGCCGTACCCGCCGCGCCGCCGGCGCTCCCGCCGCCCGCCGTCACAGTTACCGTGATCGACGACGTGGCGCTGCTCCCCGAAATGATCGAGCGCCTGCGCGCCGCCCCGCTGGTGACTCTCGACACCGAGACCAGCTCGCTCGAGCCGCACGACGCGGATCTCATCGGCCTCTCTGTCGCGATCGAGCCGGGGCACGCCTGGTATCTCCCCTTCGGTCACCGCCCCCGCGGCGGAGCGCTCGCCGCGCCGGCGCCGGTCACCAACCTGCCCCCCATCACCGACCCGCTGCTCGAGCCGCTGGCGCGGCTGCTCCGGGATCCCGCGGTGCCCAAGGGCGGTCACAACATCAAGTACGACTGGGAAGTGCTTCGGCGCGCCGGCGTCGAGCTGGCGGGAGTGGTCTACGACTCGATGCTGGCGAGCTTCGTCCTCGATCCGGGGCGGCGCTCGCATGCCATCGACACCCTCGCGCTCGATCACCTCGGCGTGGCGATGCAGTGTTACGAAGACGTGGCGGGGAAGGGGAAGCTGCAGATTCCGTTCGCCGAGGTGCCGGTGCAGGAGGCCGCGGCCTACTGTGGCGCCGACAGCGCCATGGTGCTCGCGCTCCGGGCGCTGTTCCTGCCGAGGCTTGCGGAGACCACGCTGCAGCCGCTGCTCGACACCATCGAAATGCCGCTGGTGGAAGTCCTGGCCGACATGGAGTGGGTGGGAATCCGGATCGACCCCGCGCTCTTCGCGCGGCTCTCCCGGGAGCTGGGCACCGATCTCACGCGCCTCGAAGCGGAGATCGCGGCCGCGGCGGGAGGGTCGATCAATCTCAACAGCCCGAAGCAGCTCGCAACGGTGCTGTTCGACAAGCTGCAGCTCCCGATCCTCAAGCGGACCAAGACCGGACCCTCGACCGATGCCGACGTGCTGGAGCAGCTGGCCGACCAGGGACACGAGGTTCCGAAACTCCTGCTCGAGTATCGCGAGCTCCAGAAGCTCCGGTCCACCTACGTGGACGTGTTGCCGCAGAAGGTCCACCGAACGACCGGGCGCATTCATACCAGCTTCAATCAGATCGGCGCCGCGACCGGCCGGCTCTCCTCCTCCGAGCCGAATCTGCAGAACATCCCGGTGCGCACGCCGCGCGGGGAAGAGATCCGCAAGGGCTTCGTGCCGGCCGCGGGGTGGAAGTTCGTGGTGGCGGATTATTCCCAGATCGAGCTGCGGCTGATGGCGCATCTGTCGCAGGATCCCGCATTCCTCGAAGCGTTCCGGAACGGTGAGGACATCCACCGCCAGACGGCGTCGATCATTTTCGGTGTGGCGCTCGCCGACGTCACTTCCGAGATGCGGGCGCGGGCCAAGACCATCAATTTCGGCACCATCTACGGCCAGGGGCCGTTCGCGTTGTCGCGCCAGCTGGGGATTCCGCAGGACGAGGCCAAGGCATTCATCGGCGAATACTTCAGCCGTTTCGCGGGCGTGCGCGCCTTCCTCGACCGCCAGGTCGAGCTCGCCCGCGAGCGCGGATACGTGGAGACGATCTTCGGCCGCCGCCGTTACATCCCCGAAGTGCGGGACCGGAACTTCAACGTGCGCGCCTTCGGCGAGCGCCAGTCGCAGAACGCCCCGCTCCAGGGCTCCGCTGCCGATCTCATCAAGATTGCGATGGCGCGCCTGCACCGGGCGCTGGCGACGGGAGGCTTCGGCGCGCGGCTCCTCTTGCAGGTGCACGACGAATTGGTGCTGGAGGCGCCGGTGCCGGAGGTCGAGGCGGTATCAGCGCTGGTGCGGGAGCACATGGAAGGCGCCGCCACGCTGACGGTGCCGCTGGTCGTCGGGGTTGGTGTGGGGGACAACTGGTTGGATGCGAAAAACTAGGGAGTAGCGAAGAGCGAGGAGCGAAGCGGAAAGGCCTTACCCTCCACCCTCTTCGCTCTTCGCGACTCCCTGTGTTCCAGGCCACCAATTCCACCGCCCGGCCAGGTGCATGAAGGCGGGCACCAGCACCATCCGGATCAGCGTCGCGTCGAGGAGCACCGCCACCGCGAGCCCGAAGCCCAGAAACTGCACCATCAGCACCCGCGCAAACGCAAAGGCGCCGAACACCACGATCATGATCAGCGCGGCGGAGGTGATCACCGACGCCGTGGCGCTCACCCCTTCCATGGTCGCCTCGGTGTTCCGGCCGGTGCGGTCGAACGCTTCCTTGATGCGGGAGAGCAGAAACACCTCGTAGTCCATGCTCAGCCCGAACACCACCGCGAAGACCAGCACCGGCACCACGACGAAGATCGCCTGGGTCGCGCCGTCGAGGCCCAGCACCCGTCCCCCGAATCCGTACTGGAAGACGAGCACGATCAGCCCGAACGTCGCGCCGACCGAGAGGGAATTCATCACCACCGCCTTGAGCGGCACCAGCACCGACCGGAAGGCGATGGCGAGCATGACCCCGGTGACGCCGAGGACCAGGGCGATGACCAACGGGAACCGGCGCAGGAGCTCTTTCTGAAAATCCACGCTGGCGGGGACATAGCCCCCGACGACGATCGTCGCCCCTCGGAGCTGCCGTATTCCCGGCGCGGCCCCGATCTCCCGCACGCGCGCCACCAGGTCCATCGAGGTGGTGAGCGAAGTGGAGTCGCTCGGGATCACGTCGAGCAATGCCACCCGGCCATCCCGGCTCAGATAGGCGTCGATCGCATCCTTGTACCGCGCCCGCGCGGAGTCGAGATCGGAGTAGATGAGCGAGTACGCGAGCAGCGACTGGCCCGGGGTGAGATCGACGAGGCTCTTGACGTCGCGCACGCGGGGATCGGCTCGCAGCGAATCGGAGAGATGCCGCAGGGCGCGGAGCCCGGTCAGGTCGGTGGCGGTCCGGCCTTCGGGGAATTCGACCAGCATGCGGATGGGAAAGAGATATCCCGATACTCCTATCCGGTTGAGCACTTCGACGCCCGCCCCCGCTTCGGTGCGCGAGGGCCACCAGTGCCGCGCGGGGAGTCCGATCCTGATCCAGAAAAGCGGCGCGGTGAGAATCGCCACCGCGATCCCGCCCAGGATCAGCGCCCGCCCCGGATTCCGCGCGAGCGAGCGCGCCCACTTTTCCCACCCGCGGGGGGAGTGGTACCAGGTGAGCCGCCGGGCGAGCCAGCGCGGGCGATCGATGTCGCGGCCGATCATCGCGAGCAGGGCGGGGAGGAGCGTGGTGGAAAGCAGCACCGCCACCCCGACCACGATCAGCCCCGCGATTCCCACGCTCTTCGTTTCGACCAGCGGGGTCAGCATGAGCGCGCCGAATCCCACCACGACGGTGAGCCCCGAGGTCAGCACCGCCATCCCCGCGGTGCGGAACGTGCGCTCGGCCGCCTCGCGCCGGCGGTACCCCTTGGTGAGCTCTTCACGGAAGCGCGTCACCACGAGCAGGGAATAGTCGATTCCCACCCCCAACCCGATCATCGTCGTGAGGTTGAGCACGAAGACCGACATCGGCACGTGGACCGCGACGAGCCCGATGATGGTGAGCGAGATGGTCACCGCGAGAAAACCGACCAGGAGTGGGAGCACGGCGGCCACCAGGGCGCCGAAGGCGAGCACCAGAATGAGGAGCGTCAGCGGGAGGACCCGCGCTTCGAGCCGCTTGCCGTCCTCGGTACTCACCAGCCGGACGTCGAGATCGAGCGGGGAGCGCCCGGTGACCCAGGTGCGATATGCATCGCGGTACGGCACCCGGCCGACCGCCTGATCGAGCGAGCGGCGGAAGCGGGTCACCAGTTTGCCGATGCTGTCGCCGGGGGGCCCGTCGATCGAGACCAGAAAGAAGGTGAGCCGCCCATCGGGGCTCAGAAAGATCGAATCGGCCGGAGACTGGTAGGAGAGGAGCGAGCGAACGTAGGGCTCGCGACGGAGCTCTGCCGTGATGGAATCGAGGGCCGCGCGGGGCGCTCCGTCGGTGAAAGGAGCCGGGCTCTCGAGCGCGACGGCAAAGAATTCACTGAACGGCCGCGCGAAACGGGAATCGAGCAACCGGTCGGCGCGCGCCGCTTCGGTTTCACGATCGGCGCCGCCGCGGACGTTGAGGAGCTCCGGGGTGCGGGGGGCGCGCACCACCGCCACCGCCCCGATCACGACCCAGATAGCGGCGACAATCCAGCGAGATCGGACTATGAATGCCGCGACCCGCTCGGACATCAGGGCCGGGAGGAAGTGCTGGAGAAACCTGCCCTGGGGGCGGGACAAAGGAGCGCAAAGGTTTGCAAGGCCGAATGTTAGGCCGCTTGCGGGGAACGCGCCAGTTGCTCTTGGGCCAGCGGGCCCGGAATCTGCCATATATTATTTCCAGCACCCGATGACACGCTTTCTGCTTTTCGTTCTCGTTCTCATGGTGGGTCTTCTCGTGTACGGCCGAATCGACCGTGCCCGGTCTTCCCGCAGTGCGCCGGCCTCCGTCGAGGTAGCCCGGTCGAGCGCGCCCGTCCCGACCCGTTCATCGGCCGGAGCGGCGGTCGTGGTGCCGAGTGGTGGAACGCCGGCCATGGACCTGCTGGCCCGCCTCGAGGGGCGTCGGCGTCTGATGCGGGCCGGCGGGATGACGTACTTCGATTCACTCTTCGTGGAAACCGATTCGGTCGTACGGCGCTGGCCCGATCAGCAAGGACTGGTCTTCGTGGTAGCGTATCCACCCAGCGATTCGGCGGAATACGACCTGCCGCTTCGGGACGTGATGGAGCGCGCCCTCGCGACCTGGGAGGCCGCGGGACTCGGCATCCGCTTCACTGGTTCGATGGATACCACCGGGGCGAGTCTCTTCCTGTACTCCGCGCCGACGCTCGGAGGCGATCGGGCCGGCCAGACCGATATCCAGTGGAGCAGAGACGGCACGATCCACTCGGCTGCTATCATCCTCGCCCGGCAAGACTCCGCCGGCCGGGTAATACCCCCATCGGTTCAGCAGGCTGTCGCGGTCCACGAGATAGGCCACGCACTGGGCCTTTGCCACTCACCGTCTCCGGGAGATGTGATGTTCTGGGCGACCAGGACCGCCACGTTGAGTCACCGGGACGTAGCGACTTTCACGTTGTTGTATCAACTACCACTGGGCACAATTCGGGAGGTCGCTCAGTGATCCTCCCGTTTCTCCTCTTGGCCGGTACCGCGGCGACTCCACTGACACCGTCTGAACCCGATCCCAGATTCTCGGCGATCGCCGCAATGATCGAGCGCGGGATTCGGCAGGGCGTCTATCCGGGGGCGGTGCTCGTGATCGGGCGCCGCGACAGCGTGCTCTACGCCAAAGGCTTCGGCCACCTGACCTGGGCGAAGAACTCCGCGGCGCCCTCGCCCAGCGGGACCCTCTGGGATCTGGCCTCGCTCACCAAGGTGATGGCGACGACGAGTGCGGTGATGGTGCTGGTCGATCGCGGGACCGTGAAGCTCGACCAGCCGGTGGCACGGTATCTCCCCCGCTTTACCGGTGAGGGACGCGAGCGGGTCACCGTTCGCATGTTGCTCGATCACACCAGCGGACTCCCGGCATACCTCGCCTTCCATCGCCTCGCGGCGAGCCGGGACGCGGCGATCGAGCTGCTCTATCGCGAGCCGCTCGCGAGGCGGCCCGGGGCGTCGGCGGTCTACAGCGATCTCAACGCGATTCTTCTCGGGCTGCTGATCGAACAGGTGTCCACCGAGTCGCTTGATGTCTTCACCGCGCGGGAGGTGATCCGCCCGCTCGGCCTCACGTCCACGGCGTTCATGCCGGCCCTTCGCGCCGGTCTGTCGGTGGCGCCGAGCCGAATGGTGCGTGGCCGTCCCGTCGCGGGGCGGGTCAACGACGACAACGCCTTTCTCTTTGGCGGAGTCGCCGGACAAGCAGGCCTCTTCTCGACCGGAACCGATGTCGCGCGTTTCGCACAGTACTGGCTTCGGCAGGGAGCGGTACAGACCGGACAATGGGTGGCGTCCGCGACGATGCAGGAATTCCTCCGGCGCACCACCGAGAGCGGCAGCCGAGCGCTGGGATGGGACACGCCTGAGAAGCACGGCGACACGCCGTCGATTTACGGCTCGCTTGCGAGCCCGACCACCTACGGACACACCGGCTGGACCGGCACCATGCTGTGGATCGATCCGGTGCGCGACCTGTTCGTCGTCTTTCTCACCAATCGGAGCCTGGAGCCCAAAGTTCGCCGCTCTCTCACCGCCCTTCGCGACATCCGTAGCTCGCTCTCCGATCTCGTGCTCAACGCCGGTGGGCGTTGACCGGTCTGCCGCAATCAGGCATTGTTCGGCCGGTAGGCGACTGGAGGAACCTGTGCCAACCGACCTGACATCCGACCAGATCAAGAAGGCGCTTCGCGCCGTCAAGGATCCCGAACTCGGCCTCAACATCGTCGATATCGGCTTGGTCTATGAGACCAACGTCAACGACGACGGCGAGGTGCATGTGAAGATGACCCTCACCTCTCCGGGGTGTCCCGCAGGCGCCGAGATCATGACTGACGCCAAGATGGTGCTGGAAGATCTGGAGGGGGTGAAGAGCGTGGAGATCGAGCTGGTATGGGAGCCGTATTGGACGCCGGAAAAGATGGATCCGCGCGTGCGGGCGTTTCTCGGCTGATAGCGGGGAAGGGGGAAACCATGGGGAAGGGGGAAACCATGGGGAAGGGGATTCGTTTGCTTTTCCCCTTCCCCCTTCCCCTTTCCCCCTTCCCCCTTCCCCTTTCCCCTTTCCCCGCTCTACGGCTGCCCCACCAGCTCCTTCAAGAATTCCTTCACCCGCGGATCTTCGAGTCGTCCCAGCCGGTTGATCACCGACCGCCGCACCGTCACGTCCGTCTCGCTCTTCGCGATCTGAATCAGGCGATCCACCGACTGCCGGTCGCCGTTGCGGAAGAGGCCGTTCACTGCAGCCTCCTTGCCGCGCCGGTCGAGCGCCTGCTCGTAGAGCCTGCCGAGCTGCGTCGCGGTGGCGCCGGCCTTCTGCACCGCCTCGATGGCGCGGGCCCGGAGCTCCGGCGTCTCGTCGGCGCTGGTCGCCACTCCCAGGAGCCATTGCAGATTCGCGGCGCCCCCCTGCTCGGCGAGGACGGAGAGCACCGCCTGTTTGCTCGTGGAGCTCAGGCTCGGGAAGCGCGAGCGCAGCAGCTCGATGTCGCGCCCGGTGGCGTATTCCCTGCCGAGTCCGCGGATGACCGAGGCGCGCAGCGCCTCCGGAAGTGCCGGATCGGCGAACGCGGTGCGGAGGAACTCGCGCGCCCGCGGGTCGCCGGAGCTCGCGAGCGCCTGAATCGCCGCCTGGCGGAGCCAGGTATCGCTGCCATTGGCCATCCGGGTCAGCGCGGCCAGATCGGCGCGCTCGGAGCGGGCCAGCACCGACACCGCCTGCTGGCGGATCGGAGTCGTTTCCTCGCTGTTGGTGGCAATCGCGACGAGTGCCGCCGAGGCCTGCCGCGCCTCGTCTCCCCCGGTGCGATCGAGCTCTCGTCCCAGCCAGCTCATCGCGGCTTGCCGCACCGAGCGGGAGAGCGCGCCATTCTTTGCGAGGGCAATGAGGCTCGGCCAGATATTGGCGCTGTCCGCCAGCGCCGCGGGAAGAATTGCCTCGCGGCCGGGCCGTCCCTCCGCGCGGGCAGCGAGATCGAGCAGGTAGTCCGCCGCCGCCGCCGCCGACACCGGGCCGAGGTCAGTGACGCCTTCCGGGGTCGACTCCGGGGCGATTTCGGTGTCGATGCCGACGACCATTCCCCCCGCCCGGGTGACCCGCACGACCACCGGTCCACGCTGGCAGGGAGGCCGGTCGGAGCCGTTCCACAGGTTCGCGTTGCCGGTATTGATCCAGGTCGAGGTGCCGATCTGAATCGATGAGCCTAACCCGCAGACGTCGGCGCGGGCCGCGTAGCGGAACTGCACCCGCGCATCGCCGCTTCCTTCGACCCGGCTTCGGAGGGACGGCTGCGCTCCCAGGGAGGCGACCACCCCGGTCGCCAGCACGGCCAGGAACGCCCCGAGGTACCGCGGCCGGGGGCTCACGGCTTCTCCACCAGCTCGAGCAACAGCTTGGTCGCGCGGGGATCCTTCCGCCGGGCCAGCGCCGAGATGGCCTCGCGGCGGATCTGGGGATCGGTGCCCGACTTGATGATCTCGATCAGCTTGTCGAGCGCTTCCGGCTCCTCCCGCGAGGCGAGCTGATTGACGACCGCGCTGCGGAGATCGCGCTCGGACAGGGCATCGAACAGCTTGCCCAGGTCCTCCACCGAGAGCGACGCGGCTCGCAGCCGGGAGAGTGCTTCGCGCCGAGACCGCACCGATTCGTCCTTGTTGCGGACGATACCCAGAATCCATTGCTCGTTGGCGGTGCCGCCCATACGCGAGACGGCGGAGATGATCGCGCTCTTGAGCGCCGGGGAGTCGGTTCTGGCATAAAGGGAGCGGAGATACGCCGCGTCCTCCTCGTCCGCCACTACGTGGCTGCGCGACGTGCCCACCACCGCGACAGGCTGGTCGGATTGGACCCCGGCCACCATCAGCGTGCGCCGTTCGGTCGAGCTCGACGCGAGCTGGGAAATCGCTTCGGCCCGCATCCGCTCGTTCACCTCGTTGCGCTCGATGATGGCCTTGAGCACCCGCTTGGCTTCCGGCCCACCCTTGTTCTTGAGTGCGGACAGCGCCGCCTGGCGGGTGCGGTCATCGGTCGCCTCGTTGAAGATCGTCTCCAGGGTGCGGACCGTGGCAGCGCCGGACGAGCGTCCCAGCAGCACAATTGCGTCGCTCCGGACACTCGGGTCGGGATCGCTCCTGGCAACTTCGAGGAGATCGGCGGCGGACTCCTCGGTCCCGCTCCGGCCCAGGATGTAGACCGCGCTGCGGCGGAGCCGGACCGAGCACTCGTCCCGCCGTGCGAGGACCTTCTTCAGCGTGGGCCGCGCTTCGGGCGGATTGATCTGGGCGAGTGCGTTGAGCGCCTCGACCCGCACTTCTACGTCCTCCTTGTCGCAGGAGGGGCCGCCGGCGGTCGCCGCGCGGAGCGCACTGGCCGCCTGGGCGTCACCGCGTGCGGCGAGCGCCGCGTAGAGGCGGGTCCTGAGCGTCGCGGCGTCGGGATCGGTCGCCGCTTCGGGATAGCGCTCCTGCTGGGCCTTCAGCGCGTTGACCGCGGCGCGTAGCTCTTCGGTGCCACCGGCGCGATAGAGCGCGAACGCCCGGTAATACATGGCGGCCGGCGCGACTCGCGAGCGCGGATACCTCTGCTCCAGCGACTGGAAGAGCGTGGACGCCTGGGTATACTCGCCGCGGTTGAGCGACTCGCGGGCCCTGCGATACAGCGAATCCTCCGGGCTCCCTTGCTCTGGACGGAGCCGGGCCAGTGCCCCGCGCGATTCGTCTGGGCCATTCCAGAGGCTCGCGCCCGGTACCATCGCGCGGCGACTCTCCATGGCGCTCATCAGCGGCCACGGCGCCGGTGCGGCCATCGGTGCCTGGGGGGCGGGAATCCCCTGCAGCATTTCAAACTGATGGCCGAGCGCATCGAAGTCGAAGTGATGGTCGAGGGCATCGAAGTTGAAGTGATGATCGAAATCGAAGTTGAAATCGAAATCGAACTGGCGCGGGAGATCGAAGTCGAAGTGGGAAGCCGGGAGGTCGAAGAGTCCGTACTCCAGGCTCGGGGAGGGCATCGGCGCGAGCTGGGGCCGGGGCGCCGCCTTGGGCCGCCGCGGCGGCGCCGGTGTCTGAGCGCTCGCGACCGGAGCCAGAAGGGAGGCGCAGAGCAGAAGGTGGATTGGGCGCATGACGATCGCTCCGCCGTTCAGGGCTGCGAAGTGGGAGTCTCCGCGAGATACACGCGGAGGCGCGGAATGACTTCCCGCTGATCCAGGGCCTGGTCGATCAGATAGACATCGGGCGCTTCGGGACGCGCCGGGAGACGGGCGATCTGGGCGAGTACCAGCTCGAGATCCTCGAGCAGCGCGCGCAGGTGGGGCTCGAGCGGGTAGGGGGTATCCATCAGCAGCCGCGTGGTGGCGAGGAGGTCGCGCGCCTGGCCGGCCGCGTACTGCACCGGCTGTCCGCGGCCAGACTCACCGGCCATGGTGACGAGCAGTGCCGTCACCCGCTCGAGGTAGTCGGTCGCGACTCCCACGAAGGGGGCCGCTTCGGACGCCGACTGCACCGGGGTGGCTGCGGCGGTCGTTCCCGCCGCCGGAGTGGCGTCTTTCCCGCCGAGCCGCGGAGCGATCTGCCCGATGCCGAAGCCGATCAGCAGCATCGCGGCGAGCGGGAGGAGCGTTCGGGTCCAGCGGAACGGCGCCCGCATCGGGGTCGTGAAGGCCTCCCGCTCGATGGCCTCCCACATCCGGTCGAGCGGAGGAGGAGCGCCCGGCGTGCGCCAGGTCTCCTTGAGCTCGGCCAATCCCCGTTCAATATCCTGCTCGTTCATGTCGATTCTCCTGGTTACTCGGCGACCACGCCGGCCAACGCCTCGCGCAATCGCGCTCTTGCTTCGAACAGCCGGGCCTTGCTGGTGCCCTGCGGGATATCGAGCATCTCGCCGATTTCCCGATGGGTGAACCCCTCGACGTCATGCAGCACAACGGGAATCCGCAGCCGCTCCGGCAGCCGTTCCAGCTCGGTCTGAAGCCGCTCGCGAAGCAGCGGATCCCCCGTTCCGGCGGGCCCGGCCACCGCCGATGCTTCCTCCAGCTCCGCCTCGCGCGACCGAATCCGCTTGAGCCGCCGGAAGCCCGTCATGACCGACGAGACGGCGACTGAATGCAGCCAGGTCGAGAAGGCCGACTCTCCGCGATACTGCGCGAGTCGCTGGAACGCCTTGACGAAGGTGTCCTGCGTGTATTCGCGAGCCAGCTCCTCTTCACCGACCAATCGAAAAATCAGCCGGTAAACCCGCGGAGCATGGCGGTCGTAGAGGCGGCGCGCCGCCGTCCGGTCACCGGCGCGCGCACCGGCGATCAGTTCTGTGTCGTCCACTACACCGTCCCTTGCGGCCGCATGGGGAGAGGCTCGGCTTCAGGAGATGGGACGATGGTAGCGTGGAAAGGGTTGGGTGAAACTGCGGTGAGCGGTGAGCAGTAAGCGGTGAGCGGGAAGGGCACTACACGCGATGATGATCGCAAGCTGTACCCCTGAACGACTTATGTGTGGTAGTAGTTAGTGCTACGACTGTTTCACTATATCGAGAAGGTCGGGTCCGAACTGGGTAATTTGCCAGCGGCGGATGCCATCGACCATTCCGAGCGCCTCGAGGGTCTGCGGTGCTTCGCGGGCGACCCCCTCGAGGAGCCAGTTGGGGCAGATCACACCGGGCTGGAGGTCGAGCCGGCTCACCAGGAGCACCCGAAGGGCCTTGAGACGCTCGAGCCGCGCTTCGAACAGGGGGTCGGGCCGGTGGCGCGCGGCTCTGGCATAGCGGGGAAGATCGGTCTCCAGGACGGCAAGGCCGCGTCGAATTGCCTCGAGGATCTCCGCGCCCCGCCGCTCCGCCAAGTCGCGACCGACTCCGGGAATCGCGGCGAGTGCGGCCCGGTCGGTTGGCAGGCGCTCGGCGAGCGCAAAGAGCGCCTCGTTCCCGATAATCCGGAACGCCGCCCGGTCGAGGTCGTCCGCGGTCCGGGTCCGCCAAACATAGAGCTCGCGAAACACCGCCAGTGCGCGCGGATTCAAGGCGCGCGCGCCCTTCATGGAGAGCGCAGCGACCTCGGGCGACTCGGGGGCGGGCCAGCGGACGGCCGTCGTCAGGGCAAACTCCTCTTCCACCCACTCGAGCCGGCCCCGTTCGACCAGCCGGTCCCGCAGGATATCGCGTAGCACCGGGAGGTGGCGGGTATCCATCGCCGCGTATTCCAGCATGGGCTGGGTCAGGGGGCGCAGCGACCAGTCGGCGCGCTGGAATCGTTTATCGGGACGCACGCTGACGTACTTCTCGAGCATCGCCGCGAGACCGATCCCCGGCTCATTGAGGAACTGGGCGGCGATCCTGGTATCGAAGAGATTGGTGGCGCGGAACCCGAATTCGTATCCGAGGAGCCGGAGGTCGTAGTCGGCGTCGTGGAAGACCACCTCGATCGCGGGGTCGGCGAGGAGGTCTCCGAACCCGGGCAGTCCCCGAATCGCGAGAGGGTCCACGAGGTGGGTCTCGCTCCGGGTCGATAGCTGGAGCAGGTAGACCCGGTCGCGATGGCGATGAAAGCTCGCGGCTTCGGTATCCACGGCGACCAGCGGTTCGAGCCGGAGGCGATCGAGGAGGGCGGCGTACTCCGCGAGAGCCTGAATCAGGTGCAGGGGCATTCTCGGGAATTAAGTCGCCTCCTTGCCTCTTTGCCTCTTTGCCACTTTGCCTCCTATTCTTCCGCATGAGTCTGTCCGACGTCGAGCAGGTCGTCTATCCCGATGATTGCGATGCCTTCGGTCACCTGAACCAGGCGTCGTTTCTCCGGGTGTTCGAGCGCGCGCGCTGGGACGTCATGGCGCGCGGACCGGGGATGGACGTGTTCCTGCGGAACGACTCCTGGCCCGCGGTGCGGAAGACCGTCATCGACTATCACGCCCCCGCATTCCCGGGCGACGTTCTCCGGGTGCATCAGGCGCTGGTCCATCACGGCCGGACCAGCTTTGCCATGCGGCAAACGGCCCGGCGTGCCAGCGACGGCTCGCTGCTCGCGACCGCCGAATTCGTCTTCGTCTGTATCGACCGCGACGGCCGACCGGTGCCGGTGCCCGAGGAAGTCGGCGCCTACTTCCAGGCCCGGCCCAGCGCCGAGCCCGCCGACCGGCTGACCGTGAACGGGGTGACGCTCGCCGTGGAACACCGCGGCTCGGGCCCTGCTGTGCTCTTCGTCCACGCCTTTCCGCTCGACCGCTCGATCTGGCAGCACCAGATCGACACCCTCACTGGTTTCCGGCGCATCGCTCCGGACCTCCGGGGGATGGGACAGTCGGATGCACCCGACCTCGGCTACTCGATGAGCACCTACGCCGAGGATCTCGTCGCGCTGCTCGACGCGCTGGGCGAGGGGCAGGTGGTCGTCTGCGGAATCTCGCTTGGGGGCTACGTCGCCTTCGAGTTCGTGCGGCGGTGGCGGGAGCGGGTTCGCGGGCTGATCCTGATGGACACCCGCGCCGAAGCGGACAGCGCGGAGGGGCGGCGGGCGCGTGACACGCTGATCGGAAAGGTCCGGGAGCAGGGAGCGATTGCCGCGGCGGAGGCAATGCTGCCGCGCTTCTTCACCCCGCAGGTTTCTCCCGAGATCATCGAGCGGGTACGCACTTCCATTCTGCGGACTCCGGTGTCGGGGATCGTCGGCGCATTGTCGGCGATGCGCGAGCGGCCTGACAGCACTCCGCTGCTCGAGACGCTCACCGGCATTCCCACGCTGGTGCTCGTCGGCGCGGAGGACGCGATCACGCCTCCCCCGCTCGCCCAGTCCATGGCGGCGGCGATTCCCGGCGCGCGATTGATGGAGATTCCCGGTGCCGGGCATCTGCCCTGTATCGAGCAGCCGGTGCCGACGACGCGCGCGATTCTGAAGTTTCTTCAGTCGGTGGGATGAAACCATTTGCGGCAGCCGGGCGTCTATTAGAAAGACGGGCCGATCGGGTGCTCCATACCGGATCACCGTCACGCCTCGTACAGTCCTCCATCCTCGCGGCCCCGGGATCGGCGAAATGTCCGATCCCGAGGGTCGTCCCTCCTTTCTCAGGGAGTGGCGAGTAGCGAAGAGCGAAGCGGGGCTGCAAGAACGTCAAACGGTGTCCGGGCTCGCTGACCCAGGCACCGCTGTAATTCTCCCTCCTCGCTCCTCGCTCTTCACTACTCGCTATTTTTTGGGCCTCCCCGGCGGCACATCCGAGTTGAAAATTACTTTGTTCTTCTCGATGAAGCCTTCCTGGTTGGGCGGGACGTCCTCTTCGGGGAAGATCGCCGTCACCGGGCACTCCGGCTCGCAGGCGCCGCAGTCGATACACTCATCGGGATGGATGTAGAGCTGGTCCTCGCCCTCATAGATACAATCGACGGGACAGACGTCGACGCACGCCCTGTCTTTCACGCCAATGCAGGGCTCGGTAATCACATACGTCATGACTGCGGGACTCCTCTGGTGGACCGGTGGGGCGGTCGGAGCATCGGCGCCTCATTGGACAGAATTAAGGAGCCCGGAGGCGCTCCGCAAGGGGAGTCGGGATTAGGTTTTTTCCATGCGACTTTCACTTCGGTCCTTCCTTCTCCTCATTCTGGTCGCCCCGTCGCTTCGGGCCCAGGCCTGTCTCGAGCAGCCATTGGCGCTGGTTCTCGCCGGCGGTGGCGCGAAGGGCTTTGCGCACCTCGGGGTACTCAGCACGCTGGACCGCCTCGGGATACGCCCGGACCTGGTCGTGGGCACCAGTATCGGCGCGATCATCGGAGCACTATATGCCAGTGGGCTCTCGGCCCGGCAAATCGACTCCGTCACCCACGCGTTGCCGCTGACCGATCTGACGAGCACGCTCACCAACCGCTCGCCGCACAACTGGGGCGATCTGCTCCCCCTCCTGCTCTGGGAGCAGGGGCGGCGGGGATTCTCGCTGGTGACCGGCGGCGAATCGGAGCTCCGCACCAATGCGATGCTCAACCGTCTGCTGCTCCGGGCCAACCTGCTGGCGCGGGGGGATTTCGACCGGCTTCCCATCCGATTCCGTGCGGTGGCCACCGACCTTCGCTCGCGGGAGACGGTGGTGCTCGGGACGGGAGACATTGCCCAGGCGGTCCGGGCAAGCAGCGCCATCCCGCTGGTCTTTTCCCCCGAGCGCGTCGGCGACCGGGTGCTCATCGACGGCGGGATTTCCGCGAACGTACCGATTGCGGAGGCGCGCGCCGCCGGGGCACGGCGGGTCATCGTCGTGGATCTCCGCGAGGAGCCGGCGCCCGACACCGTCGACATCACCTCGCCGGGAGCGGTCGCGACCCGGCTCGCGACCTTTCTCTTTCGCCAGCCGTTGGAGGCCCTCGGCCCCGACGACATCCACATCCGACCCGACGTGCGCGGCTTCGCAAACCTCGACTTCGGGCCGGACAATCGCGACCGCTTGATCGCGCACGGCCGGACCGCGGCCGACAGCGCGCTGGCGCGGGCGCGCTGTCTCCCGCGATCACCTCCACTGGCCGCCGCCTCTCTCCCCACCTGGCTGGGAAGCTGGGAAGCCTCCAATGGAACCGCTCGCGATGGCGAGACAATGGGTCGCGTGCTGGGGCTCTCGCGGGGACAGCGAATCGACATGGTTGGGCTGTCGGTGCAGCTCGCCGAGGCCGCGAATCTCGAAGTGTTTCGCGAGCTTTGGCTCGGTCCGGTGGGAACCGGCGACACCGTGCTCTTTCATGCCCAGGTCACGCCGGCGGCGCGCCGGGTCGCGGGGCTCGGGGTCGCCTATGATCACGATCTCGGAGGACGCCTCTGGATCGGGGGGCTCGACCGGACGTCGATTCGCGGTGCGGAGGCCACCGGGGTCCTCACCCTCGGACGATTCAAGAGCGATCTCACCGCGACCCTGCTCAGCCACCTCGGTATCGGACGGACCCGCGTCACCCCGCTGATGTCGGTGCGGCTCCTCTCGGAAGGCGTGCGACGGTTCGACGTGGAGGGCGAGAACTTCACCAAGCTCGAGATCGTGGAAGCAACCGGGGCGCTCGGGGTCGAGTGGGCCAGGCTGGGCACCTGGCGAATCCGGGGCGGCGCCGCCGGCGCGCTGTGGCGAACGCCGGACCGTGTCGACCATTCCACCGCGGGAACGTTTGTCTCCGCACAGACCGAAGTCGGCCGGCCGCTCCGCGTCGAGCTCGAGCTGACCTGGATGGGCGACTTCCAGCTTGCGAGCGGGGAGATGGGAATGAGCCTCCATCGCGGCCGGCTCACCCTCGAGCCAGAGGTGCGCATGGGTGTGGGACGCCGCCTCCCGGTGCAGACGGCCTTCGAGCTGGGGGGCGCGGATGGATTTCCTGGACTCATCGTGGGAGAGCGCCGCGGAGACCGGGAGCTTCTGATGCAGGTGCAGAGTGCCTGGCAGCTCAGGGGTGCGGTCGCGCTTCGCTGGCTGGTCGCGGCGGGACGATCGGCGACCGGCGGCGATCTCTTCGACGGGCACCGCTGGCTCGGGGGAATCCGGCTCGGCGTCGGAGCAGCGACACCAATCGGACCGGTGAATTTCGAGTACGGGTTCGCGAGCAACGGGGAGAAAGCGGCGTTTATTCGTGTTGGGCGATGGTTTTGAGGCGGGGAAGGGGGAAGGGGGAACGGGGAACGGGAACTCCCTCTTGTCACGCTAAGGGTGACGATCGCGTGAGTCCCACTCCAGCCCGGGGGTGAGACCGGCCCCTTCGCTTCGCTCAGGGTGCCAGGTGCCGTCGCAGAAAATCCAATGTCCTCTTCCACGCAACATCCGCCGCCGCCTTGTCGAACACCGTCGGCCTGCTGTCGTTGAAGAAGGCGTGATCGGCGGGGTAGAAGTGCGCCTCGATCGTGCCGCCTGCCGCCGTGATCTTGTCCACCAGCGCCCGCGCATCCGCCACCTTGACCGAAGTGTCCCGCTCGGCGAAATGGGCGAGCACCGGCACCCGGAGCCGCGCGGGATCGATGCGCACATTCGGATGGATCCCGTAGAAATCCACCACCGCACCGATGCGATCGGGAAACTCAGCGCCGGCGTAGAGTGCGAGCTGCCCGCCCATGCAGAAGCCGATCACGCCGGCTTTTTTCGAGGTCACCTCCGGGCGGGCGAGGAGGAAATCGGCGGCGCCACGCAGGTCGGCCGCCGCCTTGGAGATGTTCAGCGCCATGAAGAGCTTCCCCGCTTCGTCGGGACTCTTCGTGGCGACGCCGTGATAGAGATCGGGCGCGAGCGCCACGAAGCCCTGGGTGGCGAACCGGTCGCAAAGGTCCTTGATGTGATCCACCAGACCCCACCACTCCTGAAGCACCAGGAGGCCGGGGCCCTGGCCCGGAGAGGGACCGGCGAGATACCCGGCGGTGGAGCGGCCGTTGGCCGGGAACTGGATCATCTTCCCCATGGAAACTCCTGGAACTACAACAGCGCCGACAGTGGGGTGGGAACCTGCTCGGAACGTTGCTCCGGGTCGCCGTAGCGATCGGAGGCGGTGTACAGACGATTCCATTCTTCGCGGAGGCAGAAGGGGTCGGAACCGCAGGCCCGATCGACCGCCAGCACACCGTCGAGGTGGTCGATTTCGTGCTGGAACAACTCGGCCATGTCGCGCTCGAGGTCGATCTCCTGCACCTCCCCCTTCAGATCTTCGTAGCGGATACTGATGTGATAAGCTCTCTGAACCCGCACCAGGAGGTTGGGGAAGGAAAAACAGTCATCCCAGACCGTGAAATCTTCGGTCCCGATATCGACGACCTCGGGATTGATCAGCGTCCAGGGCCGATCCATTTCCACATGGACGATCCGCACCGGGGCTCCAATCTGCGGCGCCGCAATCGCCCTCCCGCTCCCGAACCGCGACTGCCAGTCGCGGAGGGTTTCCCGCAGATCATCAGCGATCACCCGCACCGCGGTAGATTTCGGCCGGGCAATCGACTCACAGCGGGTCCGGAGGATCGGGTCGCCCAGGAGCCGGATTCGGTGGATAGTCATACAGACAATCTCCGGTTTTGGGAGGGATTACTCAAGAGTCAGGGGTCAGGGGTCAGGATTCAGGGGTTAGTGAATAGAGTAGCAATGACTACTACTTTTAACTCAACCAAGCAAGACGAGTGAGGACTGAAGGCTGACAGCGGATGGCTGCTCAAAGAGCTAAATCATTGCGCCGCCACCCTTTGACAATCCCGACTATTTTACTTAGGATTCCATTCGGATCACCAGCTCCGGTGCGGTCCGAATCAGCGAATCCGGAGGACAAGGACCAAGGAGAGATGAGCAGCCCAGTCGAATCACTGGTCAATCGGGAATACAAGTGGGGCTTCGTCACCGACATCGAAGCCGACACGGTTCCCAAGGGATTAAACGAGGACGTTGTCCGGCTCATCTCTGCGAAGAAGCAGGAGCCGGAGTTTCTCCTGGAGTGGCGTCTCAAGGCGTACCGAGGCTGGCTCAAGATGACTGAGCCACACTGGCCGAACGTTTCCTACCCCCCGATCGACTACCAGGATTCGATCTACTACTCGGCGCCGGTCACCAAGGCGCCGCTCGGTAGCCTCGACGAGGTGGATCCCAAGCTGCTGGAGACCTACACCAAGCTCGGCATCCCGCTCACCGAGCAGAAGATCCTGGCCGGGGTCGCGGTGGACGCGATCTTCGACTCGGTCTCGGTCGGCACGTCGTACAAGAAGGCCCTGGGCGAGATGGGCATCATCTTCTGCTCCTTCTCCGAGGCGGTGCGCGAACATCCGGATCTGGTCCGGAAGTACCTCGGCTCTGTAGTCCCGCTCAGCGACAACTACTTTGCTGCGCTCAACTCGGCGGTCTTCAGCGACGGCTCCTTCGTGTACATCCCGAAGGGGGTCCGTTGTCCGATGGACCTCTCCACCTATTTCCGGATCAACGCCCAGAACACCGGCCAGTTCGAGCGGACCCTCATCATCGCCGACGAGGGCGCCTCGGTCAGCTATCTCGAGGGGTGCACGGCGCCCAAGCGGGACGAGAATCAGCTCCACGCCGCGGTGGTCGAGCTGATCGCGCTGGACGGCGCCTCGATCAAGTACTCGACGGTGCAGAACTGGTACGCGGGCGACGCGGAGGGCCGGGGCGGGATCTACAACTTCGTCACCAAGCGGGGGAAGGCGTTCCGCGGGTCGAAGATCTCCTGGACCCAGGTCGAG
>CAZHSO010000035.1:0-33662 GCA_964535105.1 uncultured Gemmatimonas sp. | reverse complement strand
GACGGAGGGCGGCGATGTCCGGCAGAAGAGGCTTTACCCTGATCGAGCTGCTGGTCGTGGTCGTGATTATCGGCATCCTGGCCGTGATCGCGATCCCGAAGTTCGCGGCGACCAAGGACAAAGCCAAAATGGCATCGGTGAAGTCTGACCTCCGCAACACCATGACGGCGGAGGAAGCGTACTTCGCCGATTATTCCACCTTCGGCACGCTTCCCCAGCTCCAGGTCAACAGCAGCTATTCGCTCTCGACCGGCAACGCCGGATCGGTAACCCCGGCGGTGAACGGCTACACCGCCACGATCAACAACGCCACGATCACAACCGGCATCACCCAGTGCAGCGTGCAATCGGGTGCCGGGACGACCGCCGGTGTCGACGGCGTCATCGTCTGCTCCTAGCCGCTCAGCCGGCTCCTACTCAGGCCTCCATGCGCATTCTGGTTCTCGGTCCCGACGATTCTTTCCGCGCCCGCGTCTGTCCGGCGCTGGAAGAGGCCGGCTACGAGGTCCGGCTCCGCCGCGAGGCCGAGGCCGCCCTGGTCGAAGCGCAAGCGAGCGCCGTGGAGGCGCTGCTGCTCGACCTCGACGCCTTCGAGTCGGGGATTCTCGGGTTCCTGCGCCGCTATCGCGCGAGCGGCGGCTCCGGGATCGTGATCGTCACCGGCGGGCCCGGCGCCACGGCACTGGCGGGCATCGCCCTCCGCGAGGGCGCCGACGGTTTCATCCGCAAACCGACCGAACCGGACGAGCTCCTGCTGGCACTCCGTCAAGCCGAGGAACGTGAACGCCTGAGGCAGGAAGTGGCCCGGCTTCGCGCCACCCTCGGGGCCAGGGGCCTCGAGCCCCTGGTCGTGGCGGAGGATCCCAAAAGCCGCGGCCTGCTGGAACTCGCGGCCCGCGCGGCTGCCGCCGACGGGTCGGTGCTCATCACCGGGGAACGGGGAACCGGGAAGGCGCTCCTGGCCATGGCAATGCACCGGTTCAGCCGCCGGGGTGACGGGGCCTTCGTGGCGGTCGATTGCGATGCCGCGCCGGACCTGTTCACACCGGCCGACGGGAGCGCCGGCGGTGACGCCGATTCGCCTCCGCCGCTCACCGGTGATCCACAGGCCCTCTGGCGCTCGGCCAACCGGGGGACGCTCCTGCTCGAGGAAGTCGTCTCCCTCTCGCTCGACAGCCAGACGCATCTGCTTTCCCGACTCGGCGGACGCACCGGCAATGGCGCCAACTCGAAGAGCCCGGAACATGACGTCAGGGTAATGGCAACGTCGCGCGCGCCGCTGGACAACGCCGTCGGCGAAGGCCGTTTCCAGGCCGATCTTCTCCAGCGGCTTCGCGGGGTGCTGATCACCCTTCCGCCGCTTCGCGAGCGGGCCGAGGACATCCCGGCGCTGGTGACGCATTTCGCCCAGCAAGTTGCCTCGCGCACCGGCCGCCCGGTCAGCATCACGCCGCAGGCGCTGGCGGGACTCTCGGCCTATGGCTGGCCGGGCAATGTGCGCGAGCTCCGGCAAATCGTCGAGCGCGCCGCCACGCTCTCGCCTTCAGGGAGGCTCGACCGCGGAGACTTCGCTATTCTGGTTGCCGATCAGTCGGCGGCTTCCGGGGTCGGCGGTGCGTATGCGCTCAGGCCCCAGGTCGAGGCCGTCGAGCGCGACGCGATTCTCCGGGCGCTCACCGCCACCAAAGGCACGCGGCGGGAAGCCGCGCGGCTGCTCCAGGTCAGCCTCCGCACCCTGTTCTACAAGCTGCGCCGCTACGGACTGGCCTGACCGCTCGCGCCATTCGGCTCCGTTCCGCGCATAATCGATGATGGCGTTGCCGCTCTTGGGTGCATCGTTGCCCCATGCGTCGCGCCCCCTCCGGATTCACCCTGCTTGAAGTGCTCGTGGCCCTCCTGGTCATTACCGTGGGGCTGCTCGGCTTTGCCGGGACTCTTCGGCCAGTCGCTTCCCTCGCGGGAGAAGCCAAGGCGCGCGGCCGCGCAGCGCTCCTGCTGACCTCACGCCTCAGCCGCCTCCGCTCCGAGCTGCTCGCCTCGGCGCCGGGGTGTGCTGTTCCGGTCGCGGGGTCGGAGCAGCACGGTTCGGGTACCGTCGAATCCTGGACCGCATCCCTCGATGGTCGAGTCGTCGAAGTCCGGATGACGGTTTCGATACCGAGGTCCCGCGGCCCTACCGCCGATACCCTGCTCACTCGCATTCCATGCCCCTGACGCGCCGCGGGTTCGCCTTGATCGAGCTGCTGGTGGCAACGCTGCTCAGCGCCGTGCTCGCAATTCTCGTGGGGAGCCTCGTGGCCGGATCGGCCGCCACTCTCAGGGACCGCTCGGAGCGGATGGGCCTCGAGCATTCCCTCCGGGTTTCGCTGGGCGCCGCGCGAGCCATCCTGGAGCCGCTCGGATTTGACTCGGTCTCCGGCGCGGACCTTTCCGCACCCGGTCCTTCGAGTCTCGTCGCACGGGTAATCCGCGGCTCCGGCGTCCTCTGTGCCGCCGCCCCCGATCGACTGCTGACCCGGGCCGGTCCTCTGTGGTGGAACGCACTCCGCACCCCGGTGCGGAACCGTGACAGCCTCCTCATCGCGTCGGTCGCGGGCCCCGATCGCTGGATCGTGGCTCCGCTCGTTGAGAATCCGTCGGCCGGGATCTGCCCCGACGGATCCCTCGCGCTCGTTCTGCCCACCGCGCTCTCGTCTTCAAGCCTTGCGGCGGTGGGGGCGGGAAGTCCGCTTCAGGTGTTCGAGCCGGTTGAGCTCCGGCTTTACGCGTCGTCGGGCGCGAGCTGGGTCGGTCTCCGGCTCGCCGCAACCGGCGAAGCAATTCAACCCCTCGCGGGTCCATTCGCCCCAGGAGGAACGGGCCTGGAGTACCGGGATCTCCAGGGCAATACCGCGCCGGCAGGAAGTGATGTGGCGATGGTGACGATTGCCCTCGAGGGGCTGACCGAACGTGCCGGCGGGGTGGGGATCGCCCGGCTCCGCTGGATTCGTTCCGACAGCGCCAGGCTGGTCCTCGGACTCCGGGGCAGAAAGTGAATCAGCGCGGGTTTGCTCTCCTCGTCGCCATCGCCGCGCTCCTCGTGCTCGGCATGGTCGCGACGACCGGCGTCACCCTCGCGATGCGGGAAGCGGCTCTTGGAAGGGCGGCGATGGCGGATGTGAAGGCGCGAGGCGCCGCGGACGCCAGCCTCGCGGAAGGATTCCAGGGGTGGAGCCCGGGAATCATTCCGTTCGCGCCGGGTGATTCGGTCGTCCTCCCCCCCGCGTCGTTGCCGGGAGCGCTCGAGGGCCGCCTGGTACTTCACGCACTGGGCGGCCCCATCTTCGCACTGCGGGGCACCGGAGAGGCTCTGGGGCCGGGCGGAGTCGTGCTGGCCCGCTCCCGGGTCGAGCTGCTGATTCGGCTGGATTCTGCAGGCCATGATTCGCTCGTGTACCCGCGTTCGATCACTCGCGGCTGGCGTCCGATTCCCTAAGTGACCGAGCCATGATGGCTTCCGTGTGATGCAGAGCGAGAGGATTATTGCGAAACCGCCGTTCTACCCTTCCCCCCTCCCCCTTTCCCCCTTCCCCATTCGACACCCAAAGTGTTCTGGTTCAATGCATTGCGCTTGTCGAATGCGCTGTGGCATAGGCGTTGCCCGCCAGCATAGCATCTGCGTGCAATGCTGGACAGGCTGAGGCTTTTCCGTGAACGATCGACGGTCGGGTTTCAGCGTCCTAAGTCAAGTTTCTGGATAGACTTGCTTGAGATCACCTCAAGCATGTTAGTAACTTGACAAAAGTTTGCACGCCTGGTAGCGTAACCGACATTCCTCTTGGACAATTGGGCCCCTATGGGACTGTTCAGCCGGACCCGGACCTCGGTCGGTCTCGACATCGGCAGCGGGCTGATCAAGCTCGCCGTCATTTCGCACGGGTCCGGTGAGCCGGTCCTGACGAAAGTCGCTTTCGCGCCCCTGGTCGATGACGCCATCGTCGAAGGCGAGGTCATGGACCCGGGCATCGTGGCCGACGCGGTGCGCGGCCTCTTCGCCGCCGCGAACCTGAAGCCCAAGCACGTCACCACCGCCGTGGGCGGCCGGGACGTGATCATCAAGAAGATTCCGATGGACCGCATGAAGGAGTCGGAGGCCCGCGAGGTGATCCGCTGGGAGGCCGAGCAGCACGTGCCGTTCGACATGGACAACGTGGAGCTCGATTTCCAGATCCTGGATCCCGATGGCGAGGGCCTCCAGATGACAGTGCTTCTCGTCGCGGCCAAGCGGGAGCTGATCGACAACAAGATCGCCCTGCTGGCGGAAGTGGGCGTCGATCCTTCGGTCATCGACGTGGACTCCTTCGCCCTGCACAACGCGTTCGAGCTGAGCTATCCCGAGGGCATGAGGGGTGTCGTCGGGCTGGTCAACATCGGGCACGAAATGACCAACGTGAACATCCTGGATGACGGCATCCCGGTACTCACTCGGGACCTGCCCGTCGGCACCCGCCGTTTTCGCGAGGATCTCCAGCGGGAGCGGGGCCTCTCGGCGGACGAAGCGGACAGGCTCCTCCAGGGATTCGCCGCCAGCGACGTGCTGACGCCGTTTCTGACCACGCGGGGAGAAGAGCTCGCGGTTGGCATCGAGCGCGCGGCGGCGTTCCTGCAGACCGCGGCACGATCTTCCACCGGTCTCTCCCGGCTTTATACCTCGGGTGGCGGGGCACGCATTCCCGGCCTCACCAAGACGCTGTCGGAGCGGCTCCGCCTCCCGGTGGAGCTGGCCAATCCGATCAAGCGGTTGCAGGTCGGGGACGGTGTGTTCGACGGCATGAATATCGATGAAGTTGCGCCGCTCCTGATGCTCCCGGTGGGCCTCGCGCTCCGTACAGCGGCTTGAGCTCCGCCCTCACGCACCGAAGGCGTCCATGATCACGATCAACCTCAAGCCGGGTTCCAAGCGCGCCAGAGCGGGATCCTCGCTCGCCGGCGGTCTGAGCGCGCTCAAGGGGCTTCCGGCCCGGGTCAAGGATCCCTGGCCGATGGCCGCGGTCGTCATTTCCGGCCTCACGGTCCTCTTCCTCGCCTGGGTCGGCATCAGCTCCGCTTCGCGGCAGAGTGCGCTGGAGACCCAGATGGATGCGGCGCGTGCCGAGAACCGGCGGTATCGCGCCTTCCTGGTGGAAAAGCGGCGGGTCGAAGCGGCGCGCGACTCAGTGGTGCTCCAGATCGCGACCATCCGCTCAGTGGATGACGATCGCTACGTCTGGCCCCATATCCTCGACGAAGTCACCCGTGCGGTTCCGGCGTACACGTGGCTTACCGAGGTCACCACGATCACTCCGGTTTCGGCGGATACGACTTCGATGTCCCGGCCGGTGGGGGTCCAGATGGCGGGCCGCACCATGGATCTCCAGGGCTTCACCCGGTTCATGCGGCAGCTCGAAGATTCGCCCTGGCTCTCGGACGTGACGATGATCTCGACCCAGACGATCGTCGACCGGGGGCGGGCCGTCTCCCAGTTCCTTCTCAAGGCGAACTACGACCGGCGTGGCCGGGCGAACGTGGCGGCCGCACCCGCCGGGGGGAGATAAGCATGGCGCTCCTCGACACACCCCGCAGCAAGTCGATCGCGGCGATACTCGTTGCGGTGCTGCTGGGGTATATGATCTACAGCGGCGACGGCCTCAGCATGGTCGGGATCAGCGGACTCAAGGCCAGGCAGGTCCGGGTCAACGCGATGCGCGATTCGCTCGCGCTGCTGATCGCCGAAACCGACAGCGTCAAGCGCGCTCTGGCGGGCGGCTCGATCGAGGATCTCAAGCAGAAGACCGAGGCCTATCGTGGTACGCTGGAGAATCTGCGCCAGCTCGTGCCGGCTAGCGGCGAAGTTCCCGGCCTCATCGACGCGATCACGACGAGGGCCAAGATTCGCGGCGTCACGGTCGCTTCGCTGAACCCCCAACCGGTCGAGCCGGGTCCCGCGCCCTTCGACACCCACCGCTACCGGGTGTCGGTGATCGGGCGATACGATCAGGTGGGAGAGTTCCTTACCGACATCGCCAACCTGCGACGTATCATCGTCCCAATGGATGTGCAGCTCGTCGCGGCCAACGCCGCAACGGCGCGCGCCCTGGGCGATACCTCCAAGGCAATGCTGGAGGCGCGCTTCATGATGAAGACGTTCGTCAAGTCCGGCGGAAGCGAGGGGCCGCGTGGCAACTAGAGCGATTGCACCTGCCGTCCTGCTCCTGGCTCTCCTGGCGGGGTGCGGAGGCGGCGAGCCCGATGCGGCGCCGGCCGCCGACCCCACGGCGGGTCTCGAGGAGGCTGAGGCGAAGCCGGCGCCGCCGTCCGCCACGCCTCCGGCTCCGCCGGTGCGCCGGATCGACGAGTCGCTGATTCCCGCGCCGGGCCAGCCGATCGTCCGGGAGACCTACTCCTACGCCGGCGGCCCGCGTGATCCGTTCGAGTCGGCTCTGGACATCCCCAACGCCGGCCCCGAGTTCGCAGACCTGGAGCTGGTCGCCGTGTATTACCAGGAGCGCGCCCCGGCTGCCAGTGTCGTGGTGCTCCGAGATCGTCTCAACGGGAAGCGATACACCGCCCGTGAGGGGGAGCGCCTCGGCCGAATGCGGATCGCCAGCATCCGGATGAAAGACGTGACCTTCACCATTGATGACTACGGGACCGAACGGCAGGAAACGCTGTCGATCCGCAAGCCGGAGGGCAACTCCCCATGAAGCAACGTTCCTGGTCTTTCCTCGCGAGCGCACTTCTCCTCGCTGCCCCTCTTCACGCCGGGGCTGCCACGGACGGCGAGGTCCGGGCGGTGAGCCTGGTCCCGACCTCGGGGAGGGCCGAGCTGGTCATCCAGGTGCAGGGAGACGTTCAGGTCTCCGACCGCACCCTGACCGATCCCAACCGCATCGTCCTCGACATCACTGGCGCCACGCTCGCGGCCGGGATGGATCAGTCCGGGGGATACGACGGTGTCAAGCGCGCCGGCGTGCTCAATGTCCGGGTGCGGCAGTACACCCCCGACGTCGTGCGCGTCGTCCTCGACGTCGAGCGGCTGATGCCGTATCGGGTGGAGCGCTCGACCGGCGCGATCCGGGTGTCGTTCGGCGCCGAGCAGGGTTTCGCGGCATGGAACGGGACCTCGAGAACGGCCGCCGCGGCGCTCGCGGCCGAACCCGCGCCGGCTCCCGCGCGCGCGCAGCCGGCGGCTGCCGGCCACGAGGCCACGCTCTCGCGCGCCCTGGGCCGAACCCAGAACCGTCCGATTCCGCGCATCACCGTGAGCTGGGACAACGCCAGCATCGAAGAGGTGGTCGCCGGGTTCCAGGCGGTGAGCGGCCTCTCCATTATCATCGGCAAGGGCGTCAAGGCGACGGTGAACGCGGAAATCCGCGACAAGCCGTGGACCGAGGCGTTCTAC
The DNA here is from genome assembly GCA_964535105.1 of uncultured Gemmatimonas sp. GTDB lineage: Bacteria > Gemmatimonadota > Gemmatimonadetes > Gemmatimonadales > GWC2-71-9 > JABFSM01. Next base: position 26,242 of record CAZHSO010000035.1, on the reverse strand, counting down.
GCCATCCTGGCGTCGCAGGGGCTTTCGATGCAGGAAATGCCTGGCGGCATCCTGCGGGTCGATGCGCCGCAGAACCTCGCGGAAATCGACTCGCTGGAGCCGACCCAGACCGCGGTCGTCCGGGTGAACTACGCCCGGGTGGGTGAGCTGGCCAACTCCCTCAAGGGCGTGCTCACCCCGAAACGCGGCGTCGCGTATCCCGACACCGCCACCAACTCGATCATCATCACCGACACCAAGAGCAACGTCCAGAACGTGGTGGATTTCGTCACCCAGCTCGATCTGCGGCCCAAGCAGGTGTCGATCCAGGCCAAGATCATCTTCGTCGACCGGACCGACCTCGAGCAGCTCGGCTTCAAGTACGACATCGGGAGCCGGAGCCAGTTCTACAACAAGATCGTCCAGCGCCCCAATCCCCTCCAGGGCGACCAGCCGTACCAGCCCGGCATCAACGTGGTGAACCTGGGCGGCAACGAGGTGGCGGCCATCGGAAACGCGGGGGCCGTCCTGCAAAATCCCGCCATCGATCTGATATTCTCGACGGCCATCGGCGGGTTCTCGCTCACCAGCTTCCTGCAGGCGCTGGAGCAGGTGGATCTCTCCGACGTGCAGGCCGAGCCGACGATCGTCACCCAGGATAACAAGCAGGCCACCATCCGGGTCGGCGAGGACATTCCGGTCCGCGTCATCGACGCCAACGCGCCGTCGGGGGTGGGACAGGCCCCCCGCGCCAACGTGCAATTCCGCGAGACCGGCATCAAGCTGCTGGTGACGCCGCACGTAACCAACGACGGGCAGATCTCCCTCGACCTCGCCACCGAGCGGTCCAGCCTGCAGCTCCTCGCGGCGTCGGACCTGGGCTTCATCATCGCGAAGCAGGAAACCAAGAACCAGATCCTGGTCTCCGACGGCGAAACCGCGGTCATCGGCGGGCTCACCGTCACCACGGTGGAGAAGACCCGCAGCGGGATTCCGCTCCTCTCGAGCCTTCCGCTGGTCGGCAGCCTGTTCAGCTTCTCCACCACCAGGGAGAACCGCAAAGACCTCATTATCTTGGTCACGCCGAGAGTGCTCGACGACGCCAGTGCGGTACCGGAGTCCTGACCCCAGCTTTGACTGGCGAACAGGATCCTCCCCGGGCCCGGCGCTGCCGGGCTCGGTTGTTTCTAGGGGCTGGGGAGTTAGGGAGTTAGGGAGCTAGAATGAGACCTTACGGCTGAAGGCTGAAGACTCTCGCCCGAAGACTGTCTCTCATGCACCTCCGCTTTACCACCGCCGGCGAATCCCATGGCAAGGCCCTCCTCGTCATCGTCGAGGGTCTTCCGGCAGGGTTGCCCGTCTCGGCCGAACAGATCGACCGGGAGCTGGGCCGGCGGATGCAGGGCTACGGCCGGGGCGCCCGGATGAAGATCGAGCGCGACCGCATCGAGTGGCTGGCCGGGGTCCGCGCCGGCGAGACGCTGGGCTCCCCGGTCGCGATGATGATCCCCAACCGCGACTGGGACAACTGGGTTGACGTGATGGCGGCCGAGGGCACCCCAGGCGACCTGCGCCGCCGCCGGGTGACCCGCCCCCGCCCGGGTCACGCCGACCTGGTCGGGGTGCTCAAGTACGACCGGATGGACGCCCGCGACATCCTGGAGCGCGCCAGTGCGCGGGAGACGGCGGCGCGGGTGGCGGCCGGGGCGCTGGCCCGCCGGCTGCTCGAGGAATTCGGGGTCGAGATCGGGAGCCACGTGGTGTCGCTGGGAGGTATCAGCACCCTTCCCCCTTCCCCTCTCCCCCTTCCCCTCAACGCCGCTTCCGACCGCTCCGAGGTGCGGGTGCTCGATCCGTCCGCCGAGGCGGCCATCATAACCCGCATCGACCTCGCCAGGAAGGCGGGCGACACGCTGGGGGGTGAGATCGAAGTCGTGGCCCGCGGCGTCGTGCTCGGGCTGGGGAGTCACGTGAGCTGGGATCGCAAGCTCGACGGGCGGCTGGCAGGGATGCTGATGTCGATCCCCGCGGTCAAAGGGGTGGAGATCGGGATGGGCTTTACCGCCGCGCGGGTGCCCGGCTCGCAGGTGCACGATCCCATCGAGTCGGACGCCGAGGGCGGTGCCGCCTCCGACCCGCGGGGAGGATTCCGTCGTCTCAGCAACAATGCGGGCGGACTCGAAGGGGGAATGACCACCGGCGAGCCGCTCGTCGTGCGGGTGGCGATGAAGCCGATTTCAACCCTCATGTCTCCCCTCAAGACCGTCGATCTCTCCACCGGCTCCTCCGCCAACGCGCAGAGCGAGCGCTCCGACGTCACCGCGGTGCCGGCGATGGGAGTGATCGCCGAGGCGCTGGTGGCGCTGGTGCTGGCCGATGCCATGCTCGAGAAGTTCGGCGGCGACTCCCTTTCCGAGCTGCGGCGCAACTACGACGGATACACCGCGAGCCTGGGTCGGCGCTGGAGCGAGCTGGGCCGAAACGCCTCCGGGCCGGAGTCGTGAAGCGGCACCTCGTGCTCGTGGGACTTCCCGGCTCGGGCAAGACCACCGTTGGGCGCCGCGTCGCAGAGCTTCTTGGCACCGGCTTCAGTGACATCGATCAGATCGTGGTTTCCGCCGCCGGGAAGCCGGTGGCGGAGCTGTTTGCGGCCCAGGGTGAGGCGCAGTTTCGCCGGCTGGAGCGCGCGGCGATGGACGGCGCGTTGGCCGCGCCGCCCCACGTCATCGCGCCGGGAGCGGGCTGGGCCGCGGAGCCGGGAAATCTCGACGGGGCGGGGGACGCGCTGCTGGTGTACCTGCGGATTTCTCCGGCCGACGCAGCGGAACGGCTCCGGGGCGATATCACCCGGCCGCTTCTCGCGGGGGGAGACCCGGTGCAGCGAATCGGGGAGCTGCTCGCGAAGCGAGAGGCGTGGTATCGGCGGGCCGGAGTGGAAGTGGATGCCGGCGCCCCGGTGGATGCGGCAGCAGGCCAGGTCGCGCGTCTCGCCCGGGAGAAAGCGGGATGGTGAGGTCGTCGGGCGGGCTGCGCGAACCGGATCAAACCAGCTCTACTCTGGCCCGGTGCCCTGCGCTGTTGGTGAGCCGGCGGTCGCGGGTCAGCAGGGTGGCGCCCAGACCTTCGGCAAGGGCGACGTAGGCTGCGTCGTATGCGGTGAGGCTGGCGCGCAGCGCCCAGACCCTGGGAAGTAACGGCTCGTGGGGATAGCGCGAGAGCGGAAAGGCGGCCAGCAGCTCGAGAGCCCTCTCGCCGCGTGCCGGCGCGAGCTCACCGCGGGTGGCATAGCGGCGAAGCACCTGCGCCACTTCGAGGTCGAGGAGGTATGGCGCGTGCAGCGTTTCGCGCTCGTCCAACAGCCGCTCCTGGAGCCCTTCCGAGCCGGGCGTGCGCAGGAGCACATCGAGGACTACCGAGGCGTCGGGGACGATCAGCGGCGGACCCGCTCCTTCCGAATGGCGTCCACCGGCCGCTCCCGCACCGCGACGCGATCCAGGCGGCCCAGACGCTCCCGCAGCTCGGCCAGCGTCAACCGCTCCGCCGACCGCTCGAGCTCCCGCCGCAGATAATCGGAGAGCGTCATTCCGGCGAGCGCGGCCCGCGCCTTGAGAGTGCGATGCAGCGCGGCGGGGACGTGGCGGACCTGAATCATTTTGGACATGTGCATAACATGCTTTATGGTTTCACACATGTCAAGCGCGGTCCACCGACCCCGCACCGTCCCCTCGGCCGCGCGCCTATCTTTCCCCGATGACCCAGTTATCTGCCGTGGTGATCGGCGGCGGCCTGGCCGGCTCCGAAGCCGCCTGGGCATTGGCCAATCGGGGGGTGGCGGTGACGCTCCACGAGATGCGCCCCGCGGTGGCGACGCCGGCGCACCAGACCGGGCGACTCGCCGAGCTGGTCTGCAGCAACTCCTTCAAATCGGTCGAGCTGGTCAACGCGCACGGCCTGCTCAAAGCCGAGCTCCGGATGCTGGGGAGTCTTCTGCTCGAGTGCGCCGATCTCGCCCGGGTGCCGGGAGGCTCGGCGCTCGTGGTGGATCGGCGGGTCTTTTCCGAGGCGGTCGATTCACGGATTCGGGCGCACCCCGGCATCACCATCGAAACCGGTGAGGCGACCGAGCTGCCCGACCCCGGCATCATCGCGACCGGCCCGCTCACCTCCGAAACCCTCGCCACGGCGATCTCCGCGCGGCTCGGCACGACGGCGCTGGCCTTCTACGACTCCATCGCGCCGATCGTGAGCGACGAATCGCTCGACCACGGCCAGCTCTACCGGCTCTCGCGGTACGAGAAGGGAGACGGAGACGATTACCTGAACGCGCCGCTCTCTCCCGAGACGTACGAAGCCTTCATCGCCGCGCTCAGCGCCGCCGACCAGTATCACGGCCACGAATTCGACGCGGTGGCGTATTTCGAGGGGTGCCTTCCGGTCGAAGAAATGGCGCGGCGGGGGCCGGAGACGTTGCGCTTCGGGCCAATGAAGCCGGTGGGGTTGCCCGATCCGCGCACCGGCAAGGAGCCGCACGCGGTGGTGCAGCTTCGCCGGGAGGACAAGGCGGGGCAGATGTGGAACATGGTCGGCTTTCAGACCCGGCTCAGGATCCCCGAGCAGCAGCGGGTGTTCCGCGCGATTCCCGGGCTGGCCGGCGCCGAATTCCTGCGGTACGGCAGCATCCACCGGAACGCATACATCAACAGTCCCGAGAGTCTGGGCCGGGGCCTGGTGACCCGGGACGGCGCGCCGGTGTTCTTCGCGGGACAGCTCACCGGAGTCGAGGGCTACACCGAATCGCTCGGCACCGGGATCCTGGCCGGCATCAACCTGCACCGCCGACTCACCGGGCGGGAGGTGGCGGTGCCTCCCCCGACCACGATGCTGGGCGGCCTGCTGCGCTATCTCCTGGAGGCGGATCCCAGGCACTTCCAGCCGATGAACGCCAACTTCGGTCTGCTCGATCCGCTCCCGGGGAAAGTGAAGAGGACGGAGAAGCGCGCCGCGCTGGTGGAGCGGGCGCTGGCCGAGTTTCGCGGGTGGGTGGAGTCTTTGTGAAGACGCGAGGACGCGAAGACGCGAAGACGCAAAATCTCGTCGGGGAATTCCTGACGCACCTGGAAAAGGAGCGCGATCAGTCTCCCCACACGATCAAGGCGTACCGTCGGGATCTCCAGGCGTTTACCACATTCTGCGATCGCTTCTACGGCGGGGCGTGGAGCTGGGAGTCGGTGGACCGGCTCGGAGTACGCGGGTTCCTGGGCGAGCACGAGCGGAAGGGACTCGCGCGGCGGTCGGCGGCGCGGGCGTTGTCGGCGGTGCGGTCGTTCTACCGCTACCTGCAGGTGCACCACGGAGTGACCAATGCGGTGGCGCGCGCGGCGAAAATGCCTCGGCTCGACAAGCGGCTGCCCACGTATCTTCGCCGCGAGGAAATTGAAGCGCTCTTCACCCACGCGGAGACGATGGCGGCGACCGACGACTTCACCGCCCTCCGCGATCTCGCGATGCTCGAGCTCTTTTACTCGAGCGGGCTCCGGCTGGCGGAGCTCGCGGGTGTCGATCTGGGCACGCTCGATCTTCTGAGCGATCAGGTGAAGGTGCGCGGAAAGGGGCGGAAGGAGCGGATCGTGCCGGTGGGAAGCCGGGCGGTGCGCGCGCTGCGGCGCTATCTTCTCGCTCGCGAGACGGTGGCGCGCCGGCCCGGCGCCGACCGCGGCGCGGTCTTTCTGAACCGGAGCGGCAAGCGGCTGGGAGTAACGACGATTCAGCGGCGGATGCACCGGCTCTTCGATGCGATCGCGGCGGACGGCCAGCGGGTGCATTCGCTGCGGCACACCTTCGCGACCCACCTCATGGACGCCGGGGCGGATCTTCGCGCGGTCCAGGAGCTGCTCGGCCACGCGTCGCTCAGTACCACGCAGATTTACACGCACACCAGCGTGGAGCGACTCAAACAGGTGTACAGGCAGGCACACCCCCGAGGAGGGTGAGCGGTGAGCGGTAAGCGGTGAGCGGGAAAGGCAGGTCCCGCTCACCGCTTACCGCTCACCGCTCACAGGGCATCGATGAGTTTTCACGGCACCACCATCCTCGTCGTTCGCAAAGCCGGGCGCGTCGCCCTGGGCGGCGACGGCCAGGTCAGCATCGGCGACACCATCGTCAAATCCACCGCCAACAAGGTGCGCTCGCTCCGGGGAGGGAAGGTGCTCTCCGGCTTCGCCGGATCGGTGGCCGACGCGCTCAATCTCTTCGAGCGCTTCGAGGAAAAACTCGATCGCTATCCGGGGAATCTGCCGCGCGCCGCCGTGGAGCTGGCCAAGGACTGGCGCAGCGACCGCGTGCTTCGGCGGCTCGAGGCGCTGCTCGTCGTGGCTGATCTCGAGCACAGTTTTCTCGTGAGCGGCACCGGAGAGCTCATCGAGGCGGACGACGGCGTGCTCGCGGTCGGCTCGGGGGGAAACTTCGCCCTTGCCGCCGCGCGGGCGCTCCTCACCGACCCCTCGATTTCAGCGCGTGACATGGTCGAGCGGTCGCTGGAAATCGCTGCGGAAATCTGCGTATTCACCAACCGCAATCTTACGATTCTCGAACTGTGACCAGTACCCAGCACCCTGTACCCAGTACCCCGCCGGCTGAGCCCCTCCCCTGGCTCGAGGAAATGCCTCCGCGCCAGATCGTGGCGGAGCTCGACCGCTATATCGTGGGCCAGGATGCCGCCAAGCGGGCCATCGCGATCGCGGTGCGCAACCGCTGGCGGAGGAGCCAGGCGCCCGATCCGATCAGGGAAGAAATCACCCCGTCCAACATCATCCTCATCGGCCCGACCGGCGTCGGCAAGACGGAGATCGCGCGCCGGCTGGCTCGGCTCGCCGGCGCGCCCTTCGTCAAGGTGGAGGCCTCCAAGTTCACCGAGGTGGGATACGTCGGGCGCGATGTCGAGGGGATGGTGCGCGACCTGGTGGACGCGGCGGTCAATCTGGTCCGCACCGAGCGCGAGGACGAGGTCTTTCCCCAGGCGGAAGAGCGGGCGGATCAGCGGATATTGGAGTTGTTGCTGCCGGCGGCGCCGGCGATCGAGGCAAAGAGGCAAGGAGGCAACGAGGCAACCGATTCCACCCCCGAAGAGGAGAGCCGGAAGCGCTCGCTGGAAAAGCTCAAAGTCATGCTGCAGGAGGGCAAGCTCGACGACCGCGAGGTGGAGATCGAGGTCACCCCGCAAGGCTACCCGCCCATGGAGATGATGCAGGCGCCCCAGGGGATGGAAGGCACCGATTTCAATTTCACCGAGTGGCTGCAGCAGATGATGCCGAAGGGGAAGAAGCGGCGCATGGTGCGGGTGCCGGAGGCGCGGCGCATCCTGGTGGACGAGGAGCTCCGCCGGCTGGTGGACATGGACGACGTGGTCAACGAGGCGCTGGAGCGCACCGAGAACCACGGCATCATCTTCGTCGACGAAATCGACAAGATCGCGGGCGAACGGAACACCGGCGGACCCGATGTCTCGCGCGAGGGCGTCCAGCGCGATCTGCTGCCGATCGTGGAAGGCTCCACGGTGCAGACCCGCTACGGGTATGTGCGGACCGACCATGTCCTCTTCATCGCCGCCGGGGCGTTCCACGTCTCCAAGCCCTCGGACCTGATCCCCGAGCTGCAGGGCCGCTTCCCGATCCGGGTCGAGCTGACCCCGCTCACCGAGGCCGATTTCGTCCGGATCATGACCGAGCCGGAGAACGCGCTCACCCGGCAGTACGCCGCGCTGGTCGCGTCCGAGGGGGCGGCGCTCGAGTTCACGCCGGACGCGATCGCGGAGATCGCGCGGGTGGCCTTCGTCGCCAACGACCGGATGGAGAACATCGGCGCCCGCCGCCTCCATACCGTGATGAGCACCCTGATGGACGAGGTGATGTTCGAGCTGCCCGGATGGACCGAGACGCACATCGTCTTCGACGCGGCGCGGGTGAAGGCTCGGCTGGCGCGGGTGATCGGGGATGACGATTTGAGGCGGTACATTCTGTAGGACGCGAAGACGCGAAGACGCGAAGACGCGAGGACGCAAAGTGGCTGACGCGCGCAGGTGGAGATTCCGGCCCCCTCTCGTGGGGCTCGTCGTTCTCTTCGCGCAGGCACTCGCCGCGCAGACCATGGAGATCCGGCTTCGCGACGAAACCACCCGGGCTCCGGTGGTGGGGGCCATCGTCCGGCTCCTGGACGATCGCGGAGCCGTGGCGCAGGGGCTCAGCAACGAGACCGGCTGGCTCGTGTTGCGCGCTCCGGCGGCGGGAAGTTACCGACTCAAGGTGGATCGCATCGGGTGGGCCGGCGTCATGGCTGGCCCATTTGCGCTGGGGACGGGGGAGACCCTCCGGCGTGAGCTGCACCTCACGTCGACCCGGCTCGATCTCCCGGCACTCACGGTCGAGGGCGAGAGCGGCTGCAACCGGACCTCACAGGGCGGGGCGCTCGCGGTGGCACTCTGGGAGGAGATCCGGAAGGCGCTCACCGCCAGCGTGATCTCGGGCGAGGGTGCACCGCTCCCCCTGCACGTGCGGGAGTTCAGCCGCGACCTCGATCTTTCGGGCCGAGCGCTCCGGGAGCACCTCATCCTCTCAAAGGTCTTTCACGGCCACACCTATTCGGCCCTCTCCCCCGCGGTGCTCGCCAAGGGGGGATTCGTTTTCCCGAGGGGCGACTGGACGATGTATGCCGCCCCCGACGCGAAGTCCCTCCTCTCCGAGGAATTCGTCGCAGGCCACTGCTTCCGTGCGGTGCCGGGTGATGGCATGCTGGTGGGCCTTGCCTTCGAGCCCGCCCGCGACCCCAGGATGATCGATGTGCGGGGTACGCTCTGGGTGGACCGCCGTACCAGCGAGCTCGATTTCCTCGAATACCGGTACACCAGGCTGCCCGATCCCCTCGCGAAGGCCGACCTGGGTGGACGGGTATCGTTTCGCCGGCTCCCGTCGGGGGCGTGGATCGTGAGCTCGTGGCACATCCGAAGACCGCAGCTCCTGCGCGAGGAGTTCCGGGGAGCCGGCAACACCACCCGGCTCCGGGTACGAGTAACCGGGTACAACGATCGCGGAGCCCGGGTCGAAATCGCGGTCGATTCGCTGGGACAACTCACCCGCGCGATCGTCCGGGGGCGGATCTACGACAGCCTCGCCGGCAAGGGGCTCGAGGACGCGATCGTCTACGTCGAGGGAATCGGGGATTCCATCGTCACCGACACTGCGGGCCGGTTCGAGCTCGCGGTGGCGGCCTCGGGACTCCGCGTCGTGGCGACGCGCCACCGCAGGGTCGGGCTCCTGGGCCGTCCCGCGAGCCTGAGCGTGGTGCTCACCCCGGGCGACACGACCCAGGCCGACTTTTCGGTGCCGTCGCTCCAGACCTTTGCGCGGACCCTCTGCGGAACCACCTGGATGTACTCCGGGCTGGCGGGAATCATCATTGCCGCCGACAGCGCACCTGCTCCCGGTCTCGACGTACGGATCTCGTGGAAAGCGCCGACCGGCGAGCGCAGGGATGAAAGCGCAGAGAGCGGCGAACGCGGGGTCTTTGCCATGTGCGGCGATCTGCCCCCCCACCGCACGCTGCCGCTCCGCGTGTATGACGGGAAGCGCCCCCTCATGGAATACCCGGTGCGGCTGACGGGGAATGGTTTGTTGTGGGTGGAATTGCGGCTGCCCGCCGAGCGGTAAAGGACGCAAGGACGCAAAGACGCAAGGACACAAAGTGACCTACGTGCGGGTATGGAGGTTTCGTCCCCTTCGAAACACCGTGGCCGCCTTCGAGTCGGCATACGGCCCCGAGGGAGACTGGGCTCGGCTCTTCCGCACCGCGGAAGGCTTCCTCGGCACGACGCTGCTCAAGGGGGAGGGAACGCCCGCGGAGTACCTGACGCTCGATCGCTGGGTCTCGCGCGACGCCTACGAACGATTCCGGCGGGACCGCTGGGCCGAATTCACCGCGCTCGACCGGCACTGCGAAGCACTCACAGCGCTCGAGAAGGAGATCGGCGCCTACGACGAGGTGTCGTAGCGCCGCGTCTTGATCAAGAGAATCCCCACCGAGATCGCCACCGCGATCGCGACGAGCGTGATCCGGAGCCACGGCAGCTGCACCAAGAACACCACGCTCCCGCCGATTCCCAGCAACAGCATCGTGATGGCCAGCACCTTGGACTTGACCGTCATGGTGCGGTGCTGTTCCCAGTCCTTGATCGGGGGTCCCAGCCACTTGTCGGCGAGAAGCCGGTTGTGGACGGTGGCCGAGCCCCTGGCGTAACACGCGGCCGCGCCAATGAGAAAGACGACGGTGGGCATCACCGGGAGGAACGCGCCGATGATGCCCAGGGTCAGGCAGAGATGGCCGGCGGCCAGGTAGGCCATCCGCGCCATCTTCGAGCTTGCCTCCTTGCTGCGGCGGGGGGTCACGGCTGGGGCCGCCGGGCCGCCGGAGCCAGGTAGGTGTTCAGCCAGTACTGCTCGTTCAGCATCCGGTGCACGATGTTCCACGACCCGGCAATTCCGTGCGGCTGGCCGGCATACTGAATCATCTTGGCCGGCACGCCGTTCTTCTTGAGCGCGACGAACATCTGCTCCGCTTCCGAATAGGGCACCCGCTGATCGACCTCGCCGTGGATGAACAGAGTCGCCGCCTTGACGCGATTGGCGTAGGTCAGCGGCGACTGGCGGATCATCAGCTCGCGCGCCTCCCGATCCCACGGCGTCCCGAAAAACTCGGTCTCCTTGGTGCGCGCGATGTCGGCGGTGCCGTAGTCGCTCACCCAGTTCACGATCCCGGCGCCGACGGCCGCCGCCGCGAACCGGTCGGGATACTGGGTAATCAGCCAGTTGCTCATGAACCCGCCGTAGGAATGGCCGACAGTGCCGACCCTCGCCGCATCGATCGGGTAGCGCGCGATGACGTGATCGACGCCGGCCATCACATCCTCGCCGTCCCGGTTCCCCCAGCCGCCCCAGCTCCCCCAGAGGAACTTCTCGCCATAGCCGGTGGAGCCGCGGAAATTCGTCGCCAGCACGAAATAGCCGTTGGCGGCGAAGTACTGGAGCTTGAAGTCGAATCCGTACCCGGTGGCGCTGTGCGGGCCGCCGTGACTGAAGACGATGAGCGGGTAGGATCGGTCCGGCCGGTACCCCGCAGGCCGGTAGAGCCAGCCCTCGATCGGTGTTCCATCCTTGCTGCTGAAGCTCAGCCGCTCCGGCGTGTCCAGCGCCACCTCGCGGGTGAACCCGTCATGCATATGGGTGAGCTGGCGCTCGTTCCTGCCGTCGATGTCGGCGACCGCGATCTCCGCCGGCGATTCCATGCGGCCGACGGTAAACGCCACTCTCGTCATGCCGGCATCAAAGGTCAGTGCGGCGAGACGGCGCTCGCCTCTGGTGATCTGCTCCACCGGGCCGCCGGCGAGGGAGACGCGGAAGAGATGGGTGGTCCCGCCGATGCCGCCAGTGAAGTAGACGAACCTCCCATCGGGGCTCCAGCGGGCCCCTGCGGGGAGGAAATCCCACTCGGCGGTGAGAATCTTCTCCGGCCCGCCATCCGCGGGGATGACCGCGAGATCGGTCGGTCCCCCATGGTGGAGCTTTCGTGCGATCACCGCATCGGTGGAAAGCTGCCGGGCATAGAGTATCCAGCGGCCGTCGGGAGAGTAGCTCGCGTCGGTGTAGTCGTAATCGGGATCGGGGGAGAGCCGGCGCACCGTCCCGTCGAGGCTCACCGACCAGATCTGGTTGTGCTCGTAGCTCCGCTCGTTGCGATAGGTGGAGTCGGCGGTGAAGAGAAGCGCCGATCCGTCGGGACGCCATTGGATGCCGGCAGGCCGCAGCCCGAGCCGGGTAAGCTGACGTTCGCCGGAGCCCGCCGCAGGGACGAGGAAGATCTCCTCCGGCGGGTTCACCGCGGGATCAGCGGAGTTCGGAACCGGAAATGTCGCGCCGTCGCGCTGGAACCTGAGCCAGTCGAATTGCCGGCCCTTGAACCGCTCTTCGTGGCGCTTCTCGAAGTCGGTGAGCTGCACGGGCTGGGTTGCCGGGGGCGGCACCCGACGGATGTGGGCGGTCACCGAGCGGTCGGGACTCCTGATGCCGGCAGGCGTTCGAGGGCGGTCCGAGGCTTCCTCACCCGCGGAGAATCGGAGCTGGCCGTCGTCGAGCCAGTGCGGCCCGGAGGCGTTCACTCCCGTCGGACTGATCTGTCGGGGCGGCGCATTGCCGTCGGCGGCCACCAGCCACACCGTGCTGCTGTCGCCATTGGTGGCCTCGATGCGCCGGCTCACCGTGAAGGCCAGCCACTTTCCATCGGGGGAAAGCGCAGGCGTCCCAACGGTCCGGACGCGGTAATAGTCTTCGATCGCGAGCCGGCGTCCCGCCGCGGGACCGGCCGGCGACTGGCCCTGCGCCAGCGCGGCCGGCGCGGCGGCCAGAAGAACTCCCAAGGCTGTGCCTAACCCGCTCATCGCGCAGCGCCCTTCTCTTCGACCGGAAGGCCGAGCTCGAGATATCGTTTCCAGCCGCCGACCAGCGCCCGCGCTCCCATCCATCCCGCCTTTCGCAACTCTCGCGTCACCCGGACGCTTGTGTGCTCGTCCATTCAAGCGCAATACGCCACCAGCCAGGCCTCCCTCGGAAGGGCCAGGCTCGCGGCGTTCTCCGCCGGGGCGGCGGGCGACAGCCGGATCGCGCCCTTGGCCTGCAGCGGGGACACTTCGTACCCGCGGGCGGTCCGCACATCCAGAATGAGGGCCGGAACCCCTGCGCTTTGGAGCTCAGCAAGCTCCTCGAACGTAATCAGCTCCGGGTGCCCGACGAGATCGGCGCCGGGAAGCTCCGGGGACGATCTCGCCATCGAATCTCTGCCTTCCGCCCGCGCCGGGAGCCGATGGGTGGCCCAGCCCAGCATCGCCCCGTGACCCAGCACCGAGAGGAGTACCACCAGCGCCGTCACCGGAAAGAGCCGCTCGGCTCCGGGGAGCCCGGCGATGATCGGGAGCAGGACGAGGAGAAACGACGCGAGCGCCCTCGGCCCGAACCAGACGATGAGCCGCCGCGCCACCGGGTCGATTCCCCGGCGCGGAAGCAGGAAATAGAGCACCAGAGGGCGGCCCAGCAGCGCCACGGCCGCAACCATGAGATTGGGACCGTTGAAGACCTCGAGCCCGGTCCAGATCAGCGAGGCGCCGAAGGCGATGAAGCTCAGCAGCAGGAGCATCTCCGCGGTCGCTTCGCCGTAGTCGTGGAAGCAGTCGCAGAGCTCGACGTCGAGTGCCGTCACCGTGAGCCCCGCGGCAAACGCCGCCATGAAGCCGCTGGCGTGGAAGAGCTCGGCCACGGCGTAGGCGGTGAAGGCGATGCCGAGGACATAGAGCGACTCGTAGTCCCGCCGCATCCCCATCCAGCCCCGGGCCACGACCATGAGCCGCACCGCCACGAAGGCGATCAGCACTCCGGCCAGCGGCCCGAGCAGGAGCACCGACAGCGCGACGTCGCCAATGGCGCCGCGCTCCGGCATTCCGCCAGCGGCGAGGAAGACCATTCCGAGGAGTACGATCGGCAGGACGACGACGTCGTTCAGGCCGCTTTCGATCCGGAGCGGAATCCGCGCGGCGGCGGGCACCTCGGGGAGCCGGAGGAGCCCCCGCATCATCACCGGGTCGGTCGACGAGAGCGCCGCGCCGAGGATGGCCGCGGCGGCCGGATGGAGGCCGAGGAGCTTCCACGCCGCGAAGGCGGTCATGGCGGAGGCGAGAAGGGTCCCGGGGCCAAGGACGATCCCGGCAACCCGGACATGGGCCTTGAGCCCCGCCAGGTCCACCGAGACGGCATCGGTAAAGAGGACGAGCACCAGGGAAAGGATGCCGATCGTCAACAGCGCCGGCGAACCGAGGCCGAAGTCGATCACCCCGAGGCCGTAGGGACCGAGCACCGTGCCGAGTCCGAGGAAGACCGCGACCGCCGGGATGCCCAGCCGCTCGATCAGGCCGGAGCACAATCCCGCCACCAGGATGACGAGACCGATCAGGGCGATGAGAGCGGTGAAGCCTGCCGGATCGAAGCTGTTCATGGTAGACTCCTTACTGCCATTTTGACATTCTCACTCACTTCTGGTCCTGTGGCACCGAAGCGCGACTTTTTGGCGGTTTCCGATCTCAGCCGCGACGAGCTAACCTCCCTAATATCCGCCGCCGGGGATCTTAAGGGGTCGGGGCGTGAGGATCGTCCGCTCGCAGGACGGAGCATCGGGCTCCTCTTTGCCAAGAGCTCGACCCGGACCCGCGTCTCCTTCGAAGTGGGCGCGTACCAGCTCGGCGCCCATGCGGCGTTCCTCACCCTCCGAGACATTCAGCTCGGCCGGGGCGAGCCGATGCGCGATACGGCGCGGGTCTTGTCCCGGTACCTGGACGCCCTGGTGATCCGGACCCACGGGCACGACGAGGCGCTCGAGCTGGCCCGCTGGGCCACCATCCCCGTCATCAACGGCCTCACCAACTTCCTGCACCCCTGCCAGGTGCTCGCCGACCTGCTGACCGTCCAGGAGGCGATCGGCGGATGGGAGGGGAAGATCGTCGCATGGGTCGGCGATGGGAATAACGTGGCGAACGCCTGGATCGATGCCGCGGGGGTGCTCGGCTTCGAGCTCCGGGTGGCCTGCCCCGAGGGATACGAGCCCGACCGCAGCCTGTTCGAGAAGAACCAGAAGCTGACCCGGCTCACGATCACCGAAGAGCCGGAGGAAGCAGTCGAAGGCGCGCATGTCGTCACCACCGACGTCTGGGCCTCGATGGGACAGGAGGCCGATGCCGAACGTCGCCGCGCGGCGTTCCAGGGGTATACGGTCACCAATGAGCTGATGGATCTGGCCCATGAGGAGGCGATCTTTCTCCACTGCCTCCCGGCGCACCGGGGGGAAGAGGTGGAGGAGGCGGTGCTCGAAGGACCGCGGAGCAGGGTGTGGGACGAAGCGGAGAACCGGCTCCATGTACAGAAGGCGTTGCTTTTGAAACTGGTGAGCGGTGAGCGGTGAGCAGTGAGCGGGAAGGGCGTTTCCCGCTGACCGCTTACCGCTCACCGCTTACCGACTCAAACCTCCGAGGGGGAGCATGAGCACCGAACTGAAAGAGACTCCGCTTGCGGCAGCCCACCGCGCCCTGGGCGGAAAGATGGTGCCCTTTGCCGGATGGGAGATGCCGGTCCAGTACCCGACCGGGATCATGGCGGAGCACCAGGCGGTGCGCGCCGGCGCCGGGATCTTCGACGTCTCCCACATGGGGGAGTTCGAAGTGACCGGGCCCGACCGGAACGCCTTCGTCAACCGGGTCACCTGCAACGACGTCTCCGCGCTCGGTCCGGGCGGGGTGCAGTACTCCGGAATCCTGACTCCCGAAGGGACCTTCGTGGACGATTGCACCGTCTATCGCTTCGCCGACCGGCTGATGCTGGTGGTCAACGCGTCGAACCGCGCCAAGGCGTGGGAGTACATCGTCGATCAGAAACAGGCGGGGGGCGCCAACATCCGGCTGCGCGACATCTCCGACGACACCGGATTGCTGGCGGTGCAGGGGCCCAAGGCGGAAGCACTGCTCCAGCCGCTCTCCAGCATCAACCTCTCGAGCATCGGCTACTACCGGTGCGCGATGGGTCAGCTCGCCGGGGTCGGCTGCTTCATCTCCCGCACCGGCTACACCGGCGAGGACGGCTTCGAGATCTACTGCCGCTGGAAGGATACCGTCGCGCTCTGGGAGGCGTTCACCAAGGCGGGCGCCGTGCCGATCGGACTCGGGGCGCGCGATTCGCTCCGGCTGGAGATGGGCTACGCCCTCTACGGCCAGGAGATCGACGACACCATCACGCCGCTCGAGGCCGGGTTAGGCTGGATCGTGAAGCTCGACAAGGGCGCACCGTTCATGGGGCTTCCCGCGCTCAGGGCGCAGAAGGCGCGCGGCGTCACCCGGAAGACCGTGGGGTTCAAGCTGCTGGGGCGCGGCATCGCGCGGCACGGGTATCCGGTGTGGCACGACGGGAAGCAGGTCGACATCGTCCGGAGCGGCGGGCAGAGCCCTTCGCTCGGCTACGCCATCGGCACCACCATGCTTCCCGCGGCGGCGGCGAAGATCGGGGCGACCTTCGAGGTGGAGTGCCGGGGAGAGAGGATTCCGGCCGAGGTAGTAAGCAAGCCGTTCTATACGAAGGGAAGCGTGAAGAAGTGACGCGAGGACGCGAGGACGCGAAGACGCGAAGACGCGAAGGCGCACGGTGCGTGTAGCAATACTCACGGTCTCCGACGCCGGCGCGCGCGGCGAGCGCGCAGACACCTCGGGTGACCGCATCGCCGCGTGGGTCTCCGAGCGCCACTACCACCTCGCGGCGCGCGCGCTGGTGCCGGACGAATCTGTGGAGATCGTGCGGACGCTGCTGGAGTGGGCCGACGGGGGGGCGACCGATCTCATCCTCAGCACCGGCGGCACCGGGTTGACACCGAGGGACATCACTCCGGAGGCCACGAAGGCGGTGCTGGAGCGCGAGGCACCGGGGATGGCCGAGGCCCTGCGGGGGAGCGTGTTAGGAAAGTTTCCTCGCGCGGCGCTATCCCGCGGGCTCGCCGGCGTGCGCGGCCGCACCCTCATCATCAACCTGCCCGGGAGCCCAGGCGGCGTGGGAGATGGACTGACGGTGCTGGAACAATGGATCGACCACGCGGTGGATCTGGTGCGGGGAGAGAGCACCGAGCACGTCCCGCTCACCGCTCACCGCTCACCGCTCACCGCCCCGTAGCATGGCTTCGCAGATCCTGCTGACCATGGCGGACCTCGAGACCGCTGTCCCACTCAATGCCGCGCTCGAAGCCGCGGCCTTCTCGACCGCACTTGTCTCGCCGCTCGACGACGCTCCCTCGGCGATGCACCGGGAGCAGCCCGACCTCCTGATCCTCAGCGGCGCGGTGCACGAAGCCGGGGCGCAGCAGCTCCTCCGGCTCGCCCGGGAGCAGGAGGTGTTCACCCTCGGATTGCTGGAGCCCACCGATTCCGAGCGGGGGGAGCGCTCCTCCCGGATTCCCGCGACGGTGCTGCTGGTCAAGCCGGTCCCGACCGACGAAGCCGTCGCCACCGCCCGGCGGCTGGTGGACCGCCGCCGGCTGCAGCAGCGCACCGGGATCAGCGGCCAGAGTCCCTCGATCCACGAAGTGCTGGTCAAGATCGAGCAGATGGCGCCGGTCACCAGCACAGTACTGCTGCAGGGGGAATCGGGAACGGGGAAGGAATTGGTAGCGAAGGCGCTGCACGATCTTTCTCCCCGCCGGGGCAAGGCGTTCGTCGCGGTCAACTGCGCGGCGCTGCCCGAGTCGCTGCTCGAGTCGGAGCTCTTCGGGCACGAGAAGGGGGCGTTCACCGGCGCCGCCGAGCGGCGGCTCGGCCGCTTCGAGCTGGCCGACCAGGGGACCATCTTCCTCGACGAGATCGGCGACGTCCCCTTGAGCGTCCAGGTCAAGCTGCTCCGGGTGCTGGAGAGCCGGACCTTCTTCCGGGTGGGCGGGGTGCAGCCGATCAAGGTGGACGTGCGGGTCATTGCCGCGACCAACAAACCGCTTCGCGGCAGTGTCGGCTTCGGCGAATTCCGCGAGGATCTCTACTACCGGCTCTCAGTCCTCAACATCTACCTCCCGCCGCTGCGGGAGCGCCGGGAAGACATTCCGCTGCTGGTGCGGCGGTTCATCCGGGAGTTTGCCAAAACGCACGACCGGCCCTTCCGCGGGATCACCACGGAGGCGATGCAGCGGCTGGTCGAGGCGCCCTGGCCCGGCAATGTGCGGCAGCTCCGCAACCTGATCGAGTCGATGGTGGTGCTGGCCCCGGGCACCGAGATCCGCGCCTCAGACATTCCCGGCGACATCCTGGAGGGGGCCCCAACCGTCCTCCCGGTCCTGGCGTACGGACCGCATGGAAGGGCCTTCAATGGCCATGAGCTGGAATTCATCCTGCGGGGGCTCATGGACCTCAGGCTTCAGGTGGAGGAGCTCCGGCGCCGGCTGGACGAACGGCAGAACAGGGTGCAGGTCATCGAGGTCCCCGAGAGCGCTCTCAGCCCCATTTCCCTGGAGTCGGCGGAGCCGGTGTCCTCTCCCGATGTCATATATCGGAGTGGCATGACAATGGCGGACGTAGAACGGGCCACTATAATAGCCGCTCTCCATGAGTGTCAAGGAAATAGACGGCAAGCGGCTGCAAGACTCGGGATCGGCGAGCGGACTCTGTACCGGAAGATCAGAGAGTTTAGTCTCGCGTAACTTGTAGTAGTACCGTTACTTGAGCCACAGGGACGCTTGACAATGTTCGCCATGCTCACAATCTTGGGGCACGCACCCCAAGCTGGCCGAAGGCCCGCCGAGTGAATTTTGTCATTGACGGTGACGCCTGCGTCGCCTGTATGGCCTGCGTTCGAGTCTGTCCGACGAATGCAATCGCTGTCGCGCCCGACGCGTCGGCGGTGTATGTGGTCGATGAGTCGTGCATCCGGTGCGGGCTCTGTGTACCGGAATGCCCTCACGACGCGGTACGGGTCTCGGGGGAGCTGGGCCGCGCGGTGGCGATCGCCGCCGAGGGGGCTGGGGTCCTGATCCTCGGGACAGAATCGGCGGCGCACTTCTATCCGGTGACGCCGGAGCAGGTGGTGAATGCCTGCTACGCGGCGGGATTCCGGGTGGTGTCGCGCGGCGTCATCGGCGATGAGCTGGTGGCGGGCGAGTATCTCAGGCTGTGGCGATCGGAGGCGACCGGCACCCTGATTCGCTCCACCGATCCGGTGGTGGTGGACGCGGTGCGGACCGGGTATCCCGAGCTGGTTCCTTTTCTCGCGAAGATCGCCACACCGCCGATCGCGGAGGCGCGCTACCTGCGCTCGCTCTATGGCGATGGGGTGAAGCTGGTGTACGCGGGGCTCGCCGCCTCGCGCGGGGCGCCGGAGATCGACGCCTGGGTCACCTTTTCCGATCTGGGCGAGTTGCTTCGCCTGCGGGGGGTGACGGCGGCGGCGCAGCCGACGGTGTTTACCCGGCTGCCGCAGGAGCGGCGGCGGCACATCAGCGCGGCGGGGGGGCTCCCGCTGTCGCTGCTGGAGGAGCTCCGGCAGACCAACCGCCGCTTCCAGAAGATCCGGAGCCTCGGCGCGCTTCCGGCGCTGGCCCGCGCGGTGGCGGTGGACAAGCTCGACCTGGGCTTCGTGGATATTCTGTCGTCGGAGGGGGCGCTCGATCATCCGCTGTCGGGTCCGCGGGAGCAGCTCTACTGGCGCCGGTCGGTGGTCCAGAGCAGCGAGCCGCCCAGGAGTTTGTCACCGGTTACTCAAGCGGGGGTAACTGCAAGCGTCGGCGCGGTGTTCGATCTCAAGCCGCGTCAGCCGGCCCCGGATGCGGCGGCGGTCCAACAGGTGTTGAAGGCCATCGGGCTTGGTCCGAACGGGCGGCCGTGGGACTGCAGGGCCTGTGGCTACGAGACCTGCCGAAAATTTGCGGAGGCGGCGGCGCTGGGGCGGGCCTCGCTCAAGCAGTGTACGCCGTACCAGGAGCGCAGGGCGGAGGAGAGCCAGCGTGAGGCGGCCACCGACCTCCTGACGGGGCTGGCGACCTTCCGGGTCTTGCGCGACCGGCTGGGCCAGGAAGTGGAGCGCAGCAAGCGCAGCGGGGAGCGTTTCACGGTGCTCTTTCTCGACCTGGACCGGCTCAAGGAAGTCAACGACCGGTACGGGCACGAAGCTGGCAATGATGTTTTGAGAGCCGTGGCGGCGGAGATCCGCTCCGTGGTGCGCGCCTCGGACCTTGCGGCGCGGTATGGTGGTGATGAATTCGTCGTAATCTTGAATCGCACCCAGCAGGACGGGGCCGAGCGGGTAGCGGAGGCGCTCCGGCAGGGGATTGAAGGCGTAGGACGGCGGCTGGGGTATCCGCTGGGCACGGTGACGGTGAGCGTGGGGATCGCCGAGTTCGATCCGGCGGTGCCGACCGGAGGCGATCTCCTGGTCAACGCCGACCGCGCGCTCTACCGGGCCAAGGAGGCAGGCCGGAACACCGTGGCGTGAGCGACAGGAACTACTTCGGCAAACGGGAGTGCTCGTGACCGGACCATTCGCAGCCCGACCTACAGACCCGGCCACCGGCAGGCCAGCGGCTCCGACCGACAGCATGCCGGATCCCTGGGGGGTCCGGCGGGCGGAGAATCTGCTGACCTCGCTGGAGGGGGTGTTGTCGGCGCGGCTGGTGACCACACCGCTCGGCGAAGTGAGCGAGGTCCACGTCCTGGCGCAGGCGGGGCTGCAGCCGAAGCAGCTGGTGCGGAACATCGAGTCGGCGCTGCTGGCGCATCTCGGCCTCCGGGTGGATCACCGGAAGATCAGCATCGCGCAGACGGCGGACATGAAGCCGCTGGAGACGCTGGACCGGGCCGCGGTGCGGCAGCGCTCGATGCAGCGGACGGTGCTCTTCGAGAACCTGGCGATACAGCCGTCGAGCAAGCCGCAGCGGGTGGTGGTGCAGGTGACGCTCTCGTTTGATGGCAGAACGGAGAGCGGGGACGAGGAAGCCGCCGATACGCCGAGGGGGCGAGTGGAGGCGGTGGGCCGGGCGACGGTGGCGGTGCTCGACCGATTGCTCTCCAAGGGGGCGATGACCCTCGAGGGGGCGCGGGTGATCGAGGCGCTGGACCGGAATGTGGTATTCGTGGCGATCGAGGCGGCGAGCGGGCGGGACACGGTGCTGTTGACGGGGACGGCGGAGGTGAAGGAGAGCGCCGAGCGGGCCGCGGTGTTCGCGGTGCTCGACGCGACGAACCGGTGGACGGAACTCCGGCGGCCGGCCTAACGGAATGGCGGTTGGAGAGCTAGGATAGCGGGCTGGTGCGGGTGAACCACGCGGGACCCAGGAAAGGAACGGACTAAAGGGAGGGGACCCCAGTCTTCGCGGCAGGGCGAGCGGAGAAGAGCGGGCACAATTGAGCGGAGCGTCTGGTAGGCTATAGCGAGGCCGACCACTTCCCGTACCTCAGAGTTACTCAAGAGGGGAGGTGACGCTCATGATCAGCTGGCTCGCAGCTGCGGCTTTCGGCGTGGGCAGGCTCATCACTGGCCTGTTCTTCGCTGAAGGCGCCGACTGGAAATAAGTAGGTGCAGACTGGAGTCCCTGATCCCCTTTGATCGCCCAAATGACGCGTCGCATAGGTAAGATCGAGACCTACGTAGGCACTGTCGCAACGCTGGCTTCCTGCGCAATGGTCTTGGCGTTGCTGGACCATCCAGCATTTCCTGGCGTCTGGCCGAGTCTCGTCTTGCTGGCTGTCGCATTTCTACTTCAGATCTCTGCGACTTTGGTTCGAGGCGGAGACGCAGAAGGCTCGCTCTCCTTCATCGTCCACTTGGCTGCGGGAATCCTCTTCGGGGCTTTTTGGGGGGGAGCGGTTACAGCTGTTTCCACCGGCCTCAGTCAGTTGGTAGTGCGCAAGGAGCCTCTGAAGGCTTCATTCAATATCTCCCAGCGCACGCTCAGCTTGGTTTCGGCAATACTCGTATATCAGCTCTTGGGGGGTACGTTACCGCCCGCATTCCTCCAGCCTGGAGCGGTCTGGACGGCGCAGTCAGTAGTAAGTCAAATGCTGGCATTTTATGCGGCCGCTCTCGTTTACTTCGCATTCAATTCGGTGCTAGTAAGCGCCGCAGTAGCCATCAGCACGGGCAAGCCTTTCGGTCGTGTTTGGGCGACCGGCTTCTCTTGGGTATTGGGATACGACATCGGTGCCAGCACCCTTGCACTGGTCGTCTCTTGGGTCTTCCTGAAATTTGACGGCCCAGATGGTTTTTCAAAACTTGCCTTCTTGGCGATTTTTGCGCCTCTCATCGCTGCAAAGCACGTTTACGCTAAGCTGAATACGCTTCAGAGCCTATATGATGAGCTCGACGGGGCATATGAAAAGCTCGAGCTGAATGTGCGCGAACAGCTGGAGATGATGGTTAAATCAATCGAAGCGAGAGATCCATACACGTCCGGGCACTCACGAAGAGTGGCCGCTCTCTCGAGGGCGATTGCAGCCGATTTAGGCCTAGAAGCGAAATTAATAGACGAAATCGAGAATGCAGCCTTGCTGCACGATGTTGGTAAGATTCACGCTGAATTCGCTCCACTCCTCTCCAAAGAAGGGCGTCTAACCGAGGAAGAGTGGGAAATCATGAAGACACACGCGACGAAGAGTGCGGAGCTTGTCGCTCTTTTCTCGCGATTCCACGGGAACGTCTTGGAGAGTGTCCGCTGGCATCACGAACGGTGGGACGGAAAAGGTTATCCTGACGGGGTGTCGGGCGAGGCGATTCCGCTAGGCGCCCGCATCATCATGATTTCTGACACGATTGATGCCATGAGCACCGATCGGCCCTATCGGAAGGCGCTCTCTTTCGAAAAGGTTGTTTCGGAGTTGATCAAGTATCGTGGGATTCAGTTCGACCCGAGTCTAGTCGACGCCACTGTGAATTCAGTAACTGTGCGGCGAATGGTATCGGACAAGGAGTTCCTTGCTGAACAGACAACCTCCATCAAATCCGGTCAGAAGGTTAGTAGCCGTCCTGCGTTGCGCTCTCAAAGAAGCTTTTGGGAAGGGGTACGCTCCTCAGCCGGGCAGCCGTAGACCAAGACGCTGGAGTTCCTCAGAACACTGCAGGGGAAGGCACGCCAACGCCTCCCTGGCCTGAATGTCAATACTGTTGAGAGGTAACGGTATCTGTGCGTCCACCGTGTGGATGGAACAGAGCACGTCTGCCCGATCTTTCGCGTCAAGTCGGGGGAGAAGTCCGTAAGGTCCCCGCAGTTCCTCCCAAGCCTGTTCGGGGTTGCCTTCTTTGAGGAGCCAAAGCGTTCCCCACCTCGCAAACGTTCCCACAAATCCGATACCCAGTGCCTCTCGGGCGATTTCTCTCGCACGCGACACCGCGTTGAAGGCAGCCCTCTTGCGACCAAGCAGCCAATTCAGGTCTGCTTTGAAGAACTCGGTGCACTGAAGTACCCACCGGTATCGTGCAGTTCTAGATTCCTGATCGAGCCATTCCAAAGCCTCCTCCACGGGTCCCTGGGCGTGCAAAGCCAAATTGGCCAGCGCAACCTGAACCGCCGCACCTGAGCGCTCATACGCACCAGGAGCGAGATGTTCACTCGCAGCCTTCGCCAGACTGGCCCATTTACGATGCTCTTCCGGACTCCCGATGCGCGATAAGCATATGGCGCGATTATAGGCTGCCTGACACATCAAAGATGGATTATCCAAACGGCAGGCAGCCACATAGGCGCGTTCCAAAGGTGCGAGGCCCTCGTAATACCTTCCCTGTGCACATGCGATCGCACCAAAGCCGGTCTGAGTTCTGACGAAAGTAGTGTCGGTCGCACCCGTCTCTTCCAACAAACTCGCAGCTTCTAACGCTTCCCCAAGTCCGGAATCCTGTCGTCGTACCTGGTACGTGGTTCGTGCTCTGGCGAGCAACACCTTGCTCCTGTCCCACCTGCCAAATCTCTCAAGTCTCATTTCGTGGACCGCCATCCACGCTTCTTCAGATACCACTTGGTTCTTCAGGTCCGAGATGACGCCCGAGACTAAGAGCGCGGCACGCGCGCGGACTGTCGCGGCGGCATCGCTGCGTAACCTCGCGATCAGCGAGCGGGCATGCTGTTCCAACTCTGACGCCTCATATGCATGGAGTTGGCGCCGGCTCTCAATTTCAAGAATCTCCGCAACTTGCTCGTTTTGAGAGTCCGGATCTCCTCGTGAATCGAAGTGTGAGAGGTACAGCAGAGCCTCTTCCCACCGCCCCATCTCCTGATACGTCTCCGCCAGCAGCAGCGCAGCCTCGTCCCGGGTGCGCCCTCTGAGATGCCCCAGCGCCGACGAAAGCGCCCGCGCCGCCTCATCCGGAGCCCCGTGCATGATGGCCTCCCGCGCTCCGGTCATGAGGAATGGCGTGGCCTCCTCACATCGACGAGCCCGGATACAATGCCACGCCACCTCGAGCCCGGGGATGCCCACTCCCTCAGCGATCCGGGCGAGCAGGCTGTCGGCGACCGCCTCATGCAGCCGCCTCCTCACCGTTGCCGGAATCTTCAGGTACAGCCGCGCCCGAATCAGCTCGTTGGTGAACTCGAACCCCGATCCCCCATCCCGCAGGACCCGCCGGTCTATCAGCTCCGACATCGCAGCCGTCGTCTGCGCCGGCGTGAGATTCAGAGTTTTGAAACTGTCCGGGTCATTCAGCCGAGGCCCCAGAATCGTCGCGAGCTGAAGCACAGCCCGGGTGCGGGGAGTCAATCCCGGAAGCAGGCGCTCCAGGACGCGGTCGAAGCCGACGGCCTCGATCGCCGCGGTGGGAACCTCCGAGCGCATCGCAGGAATCGACACGGCCATCGCCGCATCGCCGTGGGTCGCCCAGTCACTGGTGAGCAGCTCGATGGCCATGGGGTTCCCGCCCGCAGCGCTGAGGATGGCTCGGCGCTCCGGAAGCTTCGGCGTCTTGCCGGCGCGCCCGGCGATCGCGGTCAGCAGCGCATCGCTCTCAACCTCGGAGAGCGGCTTCAACTCCAGCCTCTGCATCGGCAAATATGACATGCCATTCCGAATGCGAGCGGACTGCTGCGGCTCGTCAGGCTCCGGAGGACGGCCGGTGAGGACGACCATCACCGGCTTGTTGGCCATGCGCCGCAGCAGCATGTGCAGCACGCTCAGGCTCGCCTCGTCCGAGCGCGGATAATCGTCCACGATGAGAACGAGCGGCTGCTCTTCCATGATCGCATCAAACAGAGCGAACGTTCCCTCCGCGAAGTGCAGGCGGGCGGCTTCTCCTTCGGTCTGACGGGGATCGGGGAGACTGGTGAATCGTTCTCTGACCCGCGGGACGACGCGGGCGATTTCGGCCAGCGACGCCGGCGCCGTCGCCACGGCTCCCGGCCGGTCGAGCAGGCTCGTGACAAGCGCGCCAATCATCCCGAACGCGATGCGCTGCTCCAGCTCGAAGCACTGCACCCGGGCGACGGCAGCCCCCTCCAGCGCCGCCGCCGTGCCGAATCGCATCGCCAACGTGGACTTCCCGACTCCGGTCTCTCCCGTCATGAGCACGTGACGGGTATGGAGCTGAGTCGTCGACTCCCACGCATCATAGAGGACCTGGTATTCCAAGGATCGCCCCACGAAGCAGCGGTCGGCCCAGTGCTCCGTCTGCACCGATGGCCTCGCAGGATCCTGAGGACGCTCGACCCCGCGACCGCGGAGACGCGCAGCAATTCCTTCCAGGAGCTCCGAGGGCAGCGCGCCCAGCTCCGACCGCAACAGCTCCTTCCACTCCTCGAAGATTCTGAGCGCGGTGAGTCGATCGCCCTGCAAGGCAATCGCCTCCATCCTGGCCCGGATCCCTTCTTCGGCCAGTGGATCCAGGCTCAACAGGCGTTCGGCCAGCACCATCACCCTCGGCATGTCTCCAGAGCGCCGGGCGCGATCGATCAGCGTGAGCAATCCCGCCTGAATGGACGGAAGCAGCTGCGCATGCTGACGATCGCGCCAATCCTGGAAGGCCGGCGCATCGGCGATCTCGAATTCCTGAAGGAATCCCGCGACTTCGAGGGGAGTGTCACCGGAAGCATGAAGATCCCCGGTGTGGAGCCGGTCGAGGTCCAGAGCAACCGCGCCGGGCATCACCTTGACCTGTGAGGTCGAGCTTCGGATCGCATCCGGTCCCAGGACCGGTCGAAGGACCGTCAGGGCCATGGACAGAGAGTGCCTGCCGTTCGTCACCGGGACACCACTCCAGAGCAAGTCGACGAGTTTCTCCCGGCGATGGTACGACCGGCCGTCGACGGCGAAATACACGAGGAGTGCGAGATGCTTGCGCACCTTGAGCTTCACCAGACGTCCGTCCGGCGTCCAAAGCTCAGGATATCCCATCGTTTTGAGGAAGCACCGAGCATCCATCGCAGACGACTCCAGAACAGGTCCGTTACCAGTAGGCGGCGCGAGGAGATACTACGGTTCGGGGGAAGAACCCCCAAGCCCAGGGGGGATCGTCGAGGAGAATCCTTTGAGACCTGGATGTGGGAAAGGACGGGCTAACTGATTGGAGAACACTGTGTTGGGTGCTTCAGGGGCCTCTGGCGAAAAAACTGGAGAAGTCCGTGGGAAACTATTTCGCCCCCTCCCAATTACGGCCGCGAACCAGCTCGGCCACCAGATCCTCGCTCTTCC
>CAZHSO010000034.1:6229-34401 GCA_964535105.1 uncultured Gemmatimonas sp. | reverse complement strand
GTCGAGAAGCTCCGTTCCGGGGAGCCGCTCACCAAGAAAGAGCGCGACGTCCACGAGATCGCCGCCTGCGGCGTCCTGAAAGACCTCCACGACGAGCTGGATGCCCTCGTCGCCCAGGCCTACGGCTGGCCCTGGCCAATGGAAAAGGAAACGATCCTGGAGCGGCTGGTCGCCCTGCACGACGAGCGGGTCGAGGAGGAGAAGGCAGGAAAAGTCCGCTGGCTCCGGCCCGACTATCAGATCCCCCGATTCGGCAAGGACCTGCCCGGGGGCGACGAACTGGCGCTCAAAGCCAAGGCCGCCGCACCGAAGGCTGGCGCGACGAAGACACTCGCCGCCTGGCCCGCTACCGCTGCCGAGCAGATCGGGCTGGTCAAGAGCGCCCTCGACCACACGCCCCGAACCGCCGGCGAGGTGGCCGCCGGCTTTACGGGCGCTCGCACCGATCTGGTCGAGCGCCACCTCGACACCCTGGCCCTCCTTGGCGAGGTCCGGCGCCTGGATGGCGGGCGTTACCTCTCTACTTGAGCCCGGCCACCATGAAGAATCTCCTCCTGGTCGGCGGCGCTGGTCAATGTCGGCCTCCAGGTGTTCCTCGGATTGACCGCGGTCTGGCTGGGACACCGGCTCGTGGCGGGTTAGCCGGCCAATAATGGGGCGCTTGCAGTTGGCGGGCTTCCTATCGAATTTGCAGGCACGCCGGAGACTCACTTCACGCAAAGGATCCAGGATGCAGAAGGGCTGGGTGGTCCGGGTTCGCTCCGCGAAATCGAACACCAAGGGGTGGCAGGCCCGCATTCCCTATGGGAAGGTGATCGCGGACACGAAGAGCCGGCGCTTCAAGAGCCGACTCTTTTCCGACACTCTCCATGGCGGTTCGATCAAGGCCAAGAAGGCCGCGCTTCGCTGGCTCAAGAAAACCGCCGCCACTCCCCCCCCTCGCCGCCGATAAAGCAAGGGGGGCAGGCAGGAGGAAGCAGGCAGGAGGCAGGGGGCAGGAGGGGCATGCTGTTCCCTCCCGCCTCCCGCCTCCCGCCTCCTCTCTACCTATTGAATCTGCTGCCCCGCCGCAAAATCGTACAATGTGAGACGTCGCAGGCGATAGTACGCCTGCCAATAACCCCTGAGCGCCTGCACGAACTGGTTCAGCGCCTGGTCCTTCTCATTCTGCGCTACGTAGAGATTGTCGATGCTGATGCGGCCGATCACGTATCGGTTGAGCGCCACCTCGAACCGCTTCGCGGCCACCGTATCGCCCTTGGCCGACAGCGCCAGATTGCGGCGCGCCTGGGAAAGCTGGAGCGCAGCGAAGTGGGCGTCCTGCGCCGTCTGCTCCATGGCCGAGCGGCCCAGGCTCACCACCCGCTCGCGGTCCGCCTCCGCCGCCCGGACTCCCTCCTTGTGGGCGCCCCACTGCAGCAGCGGCATCGACACCGAGAGCGAGAAGGTCCGCGCCTCCTGCAGGTTCTCGTAGGCCACGCTGGCCTCCGGGCCCGTCGCGTTATAGCCGTAGCTCGCCTGCACCGTCGCCCCGATGCCGGTGGCGAGCTTGGCCTCGGTCACCCGGCGCCGCGACTGGACATCCTGCAGCGCCACGTCGCTTACGCTCGCGCGGTTCCTGAGCGCTTCGGCCACCGCGCGCGCGGTATCGGCGTCAAACTCCGGGACGCTCGAAACGACCACGATGTCGAGCGGCGCGGCCGCCGGGAGATTGAGCGCCAGCCGGAGCGCCGCGAAGGCCCGGTCCTGCTCCAGCCGGGCGCCGTCCAGGGTGGTCCGGGAGCGGAGCAGCGCCAGCTCGCTCTGCAGGAGATCGTTCTCGCCGATCCGGCCGACCTCGTAGCGTCCCTTGTTCAGTGTGAACAGTGTGTCGTTCACCGCGGAATTCTTGATCGCGTTGTTCAGGGCGACCCGGGCGGCATAGGCATCGAAAAAGAGCGCCGCGGTCTGGATGGCAATGTCCTCGCGCGCTTCGAGATACTGCCGCTCGGCAACCTCCCAGCGGATCGGCTGCTCCCGCCGGTCCCACGCCGACGCGTTCGGACGCCGAAGATCCTGCCGCAAACCGAACGAGACCGGCGTCGAGGAGTAGGTCCGGAACGGCTGCTCTCCACTCACCTTGAACCGGGCCAGCGACGAGGTGACGAAGAAATCGCCGCCGGTGAGCGGCAGCTTCTGGGACATCGTCATCGTCATGGTCGCGTTGGTCTGGTCCTGGGGACGAAACAGCGTGCTGCCGTCGGGCTGCACCACCGGGATGATCGAGCGGTTGTAGGACGGGAGGGTGCCGCCGAGGGAGATCTGGGGCATGAGGCGGGAGTAGAAGGCGCGATCGCGGTATCGGGCCGCCTCCCGGGTGGCCGCCGCCGCGCGGGCCTGGTGGCCCTGCTGCTGGGCCAGCTCGATCGCGCGCGCGAGGGTGATGGGCTCCTGCGCGGCGAGCGGTCCCACCAGGGCGAGCAGTACAACGACTGAAGGCTGAAGGCTGAAGGCTCGCATCATCACTCATACCTCAGGCAAACAACTGGATCTTGTCTGGCGGCCCGATACGCCGGCACGATTCCGAACGCGATACCCACCGAAAACGAGACCCCGAATGCGAGCAGGACCGAGAGCCCCGAGACCAGCGTCTTGATCCCGGCGAGCCGCTCGATGCCGGTGCTGAGGCCGATGCCGATCAGAATGCCCGCGACGCCGCCGGCCACGCTGATGAGCACCGCTTCGCTCAGAAACTGGAAGAGGATGTCGCGCTGGGTGGCGCCGACCGCGCGGCGCACGCCGATCTCGCGGATCCGCTCGAGCACCGACGCGAGCATGATGTTCATGATGCCGATGCCGCCCACGATGAGCGAGATCGAGGCGATCGCGCCCAGCACGATGTTGAAGATCGTCTTGGTGCGCTGCTCCTGCTTGAGCAGGAGCTCGGGCACCGTGATCTCGAAGTCCACCACCCCATTGTGCCGCCGCGCCAGCATCCGCTGGGTGACCTCGGCCACCTTGGGCACCAGCCGGGAATCCGCCACCCGCACGATGATGCGATCGAGCTGGTTGCGGTTGGTCCGCTCCGCGCGCCTCTCGTCGGATTCGGAGGAGTCGGCGGTTACGAACTGCCCGGCCCGGGAGGCGAGCTCGATGTCGCGCTGGGTGAGCTGGGCGCGGTTCCGGAATCGGAGCAGCATGGTGTGCACCGGGATGTACACGTCCATGTTGGCGTCGCGGATCCCGAGCCGCGTCGCCGTCTCGTTGCTCACCCGGCGGTCGGCCAGCACGCCCACCACCGTCAGCCAGTTCTCGCCGACCTTGATGGGCTTCCCGACCGGGTCTTCCGTGGTGAAGAACCGGGTGCGGACCCCGTTGCCGATAATCGCGACGGGCAGCCCCCGCGCCACCTGCAGCGGGGTGAACCAGCCGCCGCTGCCGAACTCGAGATTGGTCAGCCGGAAGTAGCTGGTATCCACGCCCACCAATTTGCCGGAGCGGCGGTGGCCTTCCCGGGTGATGCTGCTGTTGAGCACGATTTCCGCGCTGGTGGTTTCGACCGACGGAACCACCCGGGCGATCGCCTGCGCATCGGCGTAGGTCAGCCCCGGCGAATACTTCTTCACCGCCTTGTCGTCCTGCTCGGTGGCGGGGCCCTCCTTCTGCTCCACCAGCGGAGTGATCATCACGTTGTTGGAGCCCAGCAGCCGCATCTGGGCGAGGATCTCCGCCTCGGCGCCCTTGCCGATCGCGAGCATCGCGATCACCGAGGCGACGCCGAACAGAATGCCCAGCGAGGTGAGCGACGCGCGGAGCTTGTTGTGCTGCACCGCCTCCAGGGCGGTGCCCATGCTGAAGACGACGTGCCCGGTGATCTGCCCGCGCAGCCGCGCGAGGGCTTCCCGGTCGAGGCGCACCTTCAGGGCTTCTTCGGCGGAGCCGTGACCGCGGGAATCGAACTGGTTCCCACCGCGGTGTCACCGCCGGTCTTCGGCGGAGTCGCCGATGCCGGCAGCCGCACCAGCTCCAGCTTCTCCTTATCCTGGGGCGGCGACAGGAGCACCCGGTCGCCCTCGGTGAGCCCCTGGGAGACGACAACCTCGTCGTCGTTCATCGCGCCGGTGGCCACTTCCTGCTTGACCACCCGGCTCCCCGACTGCTTGTACACGAACGGCACGCCGCCGTCGCTGTTCACCGCCTCGAGCGGGATGGAGAGCACGTCCGCAACGCTGAGGGTCCCGATGGCGTTCCCCGTCGTCATCCCGGGCCGGAGCGTCGTGTCCGCCTGCTCGACGAGGATGCGGACCTCGTAGACCTTGGAGTCCTGATTGGGACGCTGCTCACCCATGTTGGCCACGCTGGTCACCTTGCCCTTGAGTCTTTTGGAGGGATCGGCGTCGAGCGTGAGCTCGGCCGACTGGCCCACCGCGATCTTCCGGACGTCGATCTCGTTGACGTAGGTGATGGACTCCATCGAGGTCAGATCGGGGAGCGTGGCCACGGCGGGCTCCCACGCGTTCACCTGGGAGCCGGTGGTCTTCTTCTTCCCGTTCCACTCCTTCACGTACGTCACCATTCCCGGCGCGGGGGCGCGGATGGTGAAGTTGGCCATCACATCAGTGACGACGGCCAGCAGGTTTTTCTGGCGGTCGCGATCGGCTCCGACCTCGCGCATCTTGGCCTGGGCCTGCTCGGTGCGGGTCTTGTAGTCGAGCTTGGCCTGGGCCAGCGCGCGCTGGGCCTTCTCGAGGTCGATCTCGGCCTGGCGGCGAACCGTCGGCGCCTCATACACCGACTGCTCCTTGGCCAGCTTTTTCTCCTCCAGGGTGAGCTCCATGGTGCGCATGTCCTCGCGCGCCTTGGAGAGATTCAGCGTCGAGTCGAGCATCGCCTGCTCCCACACTGCCTGGGCTTTCTGCAGCGCGAGGGAGACGTCGGATGCCCGCGACGCGATGCCGGAGCGGTCCAGCTCGGCAACCACGTCGCCCTCCTTCACCACCGTCCCCTCGGGCACGATGCTCGAGATCTTCATCTGATACTGGTTGGCCTGCTGCGCATTCTGCGGGGCGCTGATCTGCACGAACTTGATTGCGCGGAGCTCGCCCGACGTCGTGACGGTGACCTTGAATTCGCCCCGCTTGGCCTGGGCAACGACGGAGGCATCGGCCTCGTCGGGAGCGCGGGCCAGGAGCCACGCGCCCGGAATCCCCAGCACGAGGATACCTGCGCCAAGGAGCGTCCACTGCTTGCGGGAGAGACGCATCAGAACCTCGACCAGACGGGAAACTGTGCTACGGATGGTGCGACCGGCCCAGCTAAGATAAGACGCTTTAGAGTGTCGCTTCGTTGCTCGGGCGGCCCGGAAGCCACGAGGCCGGACACCCAGGAGTGACCGGGCTGGTGGAAGTGCTTATTGCGCAGCCAGTTACTGGTGAGCGGTGAGCGGTGAGCAGTGAGCGGTGAGCGGGAACAGCCGTAACGCAGAGGACGAGGTAGCCGTATCTTTGTCGGCTGCAGCACGACCCCCGAACACAGGCAGGACCTCGTGAAATCCATCTCCAGCCTCACTCTCGCGCTGTCTGTTGTCGCGGCACCGCTCGCGGCGCAGACCACCCCCAAGCGTGCGCTGACCCAGAGGGATTGGGATACCTGGCGCTCCATCAACGGCGCGGCACTCTCCAACGACGGCCGCTGGGCCGTGTATACCCTGGTCCCTCAGGTGGGCGACGGGGAGCTCGTCATCCGCTCGACCCAGGGTACCACCGAGTACCGGGTCCCCCGCGGGTTCCTCGGCCGGCCAAACAACATCCCCGGTGGACTGCGCGGGCCCGCCGGCGGCACCGGAGAGGGTGATCCGGTCGGTCCGACCACGGCCCCGGCCCAGATTACGGATGACAGCCGCTTCGTCATCGCGACCAGCCAGCCGCCGCAGGCCGAGGTCGAGCGCGCCGCGGCCACCCGGGGGCCCCGCGGGGGGCGGGGTAGCGCGGCCACCCGAACTTCGCTCATCATCGTGAGCCTGGCCGACGGCAAGGCCACCACGATTCCCGCCGTACGCTCGTTCCGTCTACCGAGCGACAACGGCGACTGGCTCGCCTATGTCCCCGAGGTGGATTCCGCCGGCGCCGATTCGACGGCACGGGGACCGCGCGCGCCGGGCGAAACCGCGAGGTCCCGGCGGAGCTATGGCTCGCCGCTGGTGCTCCGGAATCTGACGACCGGTGCCGAGGAACGGCTCGATGACGTGATGACCTTCGCCTTCGACGACAGCGCGAAGGTGATGGGGTACACCGTCGTCTCCCGTGATTCCACGAGGGATGGCGCCTTTCTCCGGAACATGGCGGCGGCGGCGGCGACGACGCTGCTCGCGGGGCGAGGGAACTACAAGTCGATCGCGTTCGACAGCGCCGGCCGCCAGGTCGCCTTCCTCTCCGACCGCGACGAGTTCGGCCGGGACAAGGCGCGCTTTACGCTTTACTACGGCACCGTGAAGGCAGGCACCGTGTCGGCCGCCGTCGTGCCGGGAGCTCTCGCCGGGGATCTCCGGCTCTCCGACAACGCGAGTGTCTCTTTCACCCGGAGCGGCAACGCCGTCCTCTTCGGCGTGGCGCCATTGGTGCCCGACTCGATTCCGGCGGATTCGCTCACCGGCAAGGCGGTATTTGATCTCTGGCACTACAAGGATCCGACGCTGCAGCCGTCGCAGAAGCTCAGCGCGACCCGCGACCGGAACCGCTCCTTCCAGGCCATCTATTTCCCTGCCACGAAGAAGCTGGTGCAACTGGCGAATGATTCCATTCCGTCGGTCGATCTCTCCGACGACGGGCGGATCGCGGTCGCCTCCTCGCGGGAGCGGTACCGGGTCGAGTCGATGTGGGGCGCGGGAGGAAACGACGTGTACGTGGTGGATCCCGCCACCGGGGCGCCGAAGCTGATCCGCGAGATGATCAGCGGCCAGGCGCAGCTCTCGCCCGATGGGAAGTACGTCGCCTTCTACGATCGTGGGCGCTGGTACGGTTACGCGACGACCACCGGGAAAACGGTGGACCTCACCGGGCCGATCGCGGGTGTCAGCTTTGAGCAGGAAACCTGGGACACGCCCTCGATACCCGGCGCCTGGGGCATCGCGGGATGGACCAGGGGTGACAAGTCGGTGCTGGTCTACGACCGCTGGGACATCTGGGAGATCGACCCGGCGGGCTCGAGGCCGGCGGTCATGGTGACCGATTCGGTTGGCCGAACCCGAAACCTGGTGCTCCGGCTGGTACCGGCCCGCCGAGGCGCTGGGGGGGGCGGCGGCGGTTTCTTCGGCGGGGGCGGCGCCCGCGAGCGGATCGATCCCGCCGAGCCGCTCCTGCTTCGGGCGGTGAACGAGGAGACCAAGGCGTCGGGGTTCTTCTGGGACCGGCTCGGCGTGCGCTCAGGTCCGGAAGAGATCGTGATGGCCGACGTGGCCTACGGGGTTCCGATCAAGGCGGAAGATGCAGATCAGTGGCTGGTCACCAAGTCCACCTTCGTCGAATTCCCCAACCTCTGGGTCGGCTCGTCGCTCGCCAATCTCAGCCGCATTTCCGACGCGAATCCCCAGCAGACGGACTGCAACTGGGGGAGCGTCGAGCTGGTGCGCTGGGTCAGCTCCGATGGGGTCCCGCTCAAGGGATTGCTCTACAAGCCGGAGAACTTCGACCCCTCGAAGAAGTACCCGATGATCTCCTATTTCTATGAGTCCCTCTCCCAGAACCTGCACAGCTACCTCCCGCCCAACGGGCGGAACGTGATCAATCCAACCCATTACGTCTCCAACGGGTATCTGGTCTTCGAGCCGGATATTCACTACGAGAGCGGCTATCCCGGACCGAGCGCGATGAAATCGATCGTGCCCGGGGTGCAGATGCTGCTCGCGCGCGGCTACGTGGATCCCAAGAGGCTCGGCCTGCAGGGCCAGTCGTGGGGCGGCTACCAGATCGCCTACATGATCACCCAGACCCGGATGTTCAGCGCCGCCATGGCGGGGGCGCCGGTGGCGAACATGACGAGCGCCTATGGCGGCATCCGGTGGGGCTCCGGGCTGGCGCGCGCCTTCCAGTACGAGACCGCTCAAAGCCGGATCGGGGGGTCGATCTGGGAATCGCCGTTGCGCTATATCGAGAATTCGCCGCTCTTCTGGCTCGACAAGGTGACTACGCCGGTCTTCATCATGAGCAACGACATGGATGACGCGGTGCCCTGGTACCAGGGGATCGAGATGTTCGTGGGGTTGAGGCGGCTGGGGAAGGAAGTGTACCTCATCAACTACAACAACGACGTGCACAACCCGGCGAGCCGAGCGAATCAGAAGGACATCGCCATGCGGATGCAGCAGTTCTTCGACAACAAGCTCAAGGGCGCCAAGGCGCCCGACTGGATGGTGAAGGGGATTCCGTACCTCGCCAAGGGACGGGATCAGCTCGGGCCGGCGGTGCCTGCTGCAGCCGCGCCGACGGTCCTCCAGCCGCAACCGAAGCGGTAGGTGGCAAAGAGGCAATGAGGCAAAGAGGCAAGGTGGTCACTTTGCCTCCTTGCCTCCGAGCCTCAGTCCGACAATCCCAACGCCAGCCGCACTCCTTCCCCCACGACCCCCATTACGCTGTCATCCAGGCGAACCGCTGTCTCCCGGAGCTGCTTGCGCTCCACGGTCGCGACCTGGGAGACTACAACCACGGTGTCCCTCGCCAGTCCCGAGACGGCGGATGACACCCGCACGTTTCCGGGCGCCTCCGCCAGCCGCAGATCCTGCGCGAGGGGCGCCACGAGGACCGTCGGGATCCGGCTCCTGTTGAATGGATCCGACTGCAGCACCAGCACCGGCCGGCGAGCCGCCGAGCGCTCTCCCTCGACCCAGCAGACCCGCCCACGCTCGATCACCAGAGATCGGTCCGGGAGGCGGGGAAGCGCACCTGGGGAGCGAGCTCGGGCTCGACCGGTGGGTTGGCCGCTCCGTATATCGCGTTGAGCTGCGCGGTCACCCGTTCGCCGTTCCGGCGCGCCAGGTACTCCGCGACCGCCGTGGCATAGAGCTCACTCCGGGAAATCCCGGCCCGCTCGGAGAACGCATCCGCCTCGTGGAACAGGCTGTCGGGCAAGGAGATGGCCGTTTTCATACTTTAGTATAACAACAGTTATACCAAGGGGAAAGGGGGAAGCGGGAAGGGGGAAGCGGGAAGGCGGAGGGGGGGAAGAGGGGGAATAGGGGATGGGGATGAGGGATGCGAAGGTCACCCTGAGCTGAGGGAGCTCCTCCGGAGCCGGCGGACCAGGGCGACAACCAGGATGGCAGCGGACGTGTCTTTCGTATATTGTCTCACCCCAAATCCCCAACCCCCAATCCCCAACCCCGAGTTCCAAGTGCGCCAGCTTCTCCGCTTCGCCGTCCCGCTCCTCCTCGCGGCGCCGGTCGCCGCCCAGAACCCCGACACAGCCCTCTTTACCTCGCTCAGTTGGCGAAGCCTCGGTCCCCTTCGCGGCGGACGCTCGGTCGCGGTCGCGGGATCCGTCGCCCGGCCGCTCGAGTACTACATGGGCACGACCGGCGGCGGCGTCTTCAAGACGACTGACGGAGGGGAGAACTGGCAGCCGGTTACGGACCGGTATTTCGGGGGAACGATCGGCGCGGTCGCGGTCAGCGAGTCGAACCCCGACATCGTGTACGTGGGGGGCGGGGAATTCCCGATCCGGGGCAACGTCTCCCACGGCGACGGGGTCTACAGGTCCGCCGACGCCGGCCGGACCTGGACCTATGTGGGACTGGTGCAGACTCGGCAGATCTCCAAGATCAGGATTCACCCACGGAATCCCGACATCGCCTACGTCGCGGCGCTGGGACCGGTCTTCGGACCGAGTCCCAGCCGGGGCGTGTTCAAGACCACCGACGGCGGCAAGACCTGGAACAAGATCCTCTTCCGGAACGACACCACCGGGGCCATCGACCTCTCGATGGATCCCAGCAACCCCGAGGTCCTCTACGCCGGACTCTGGACCGCCTACCGGAAACCCTGGATGCTGGTGAGCGGCGGCTCGGGGAGTGGGATTTTCAAGACCACCGACGGGGGGCGCACCTGGAAGGAGCTGACCCGGAACCCGGGGATGCCGGCCGGGGTCATCGGGAACATCGGGATTTCGGTGTCGCCGGCTAACCCACGGCGGGTCTACGCCCAGATCGAGGCCGATTCCGGTGGGGTGTACCGCTCGGATGACGCCGGCGACACTTGGGCCCGGGTCAACGCCGACCGGAATCTCCGCCAGCGGGCCTGGTATTACAGCCGGATCTACGCCGACCCGCAGGACGAAAACATCGTCTACGCCAGCAACACCGGATTCCTCCGTTCCCGCGATGGCGGCCGTACCTGGCAGGGCACCAGCGCACCGCACGGCGACAGCCACGACTTCTGGATTGCCGCGAACAACAACCAGCGGATGATCGAGTCCAATGACGGCGGGGCGAACGTTTCCACCAACGGCGGCCGGACCTGGACCGATCAGGACTACGCCACGGCGCAGTTCTATCACGTCACCACCACGAATCACTTTCCCTACCGGGTCTGCGGCGCGCAGCAGGACAACAGCACCGTGTGCATGGCGAGCCGGCCGCTCTTCGGCGCCGACCTGCAGCATTTCTACGATGTGGGAGGCGGCGAGTCGGGTTATATCGCCGTCCGGCCCGACAACCCCGACATCGTATTCGCCGGGAGCTACGGCGGGCTGCTGACCCGGAAGGACACCCGCACCGGGTTCGAGCGGGACATCAACCCCTGGCCGCTCAATCCGATGGGCCACGACGCGCGGGACGCGAAGTACCGCTTCCAGTGGACTTTCCCGATCGTGATTTCGCCGCACGATCCCAACACCCTCTACATCGGCTCCAGCGTGATCTTCAAGTCAACCGACGAGGGGTCGAGCTGGACTGCCATCTCCCCCGACTTGACCCGCAACGATCCGCAGACGCTGGGGGCGTCTGGCGGGCCGATCACCAAGGACCAGACCAGCGTCGAGTACTACGGCACCGTCTTCACCATCGCCGAGTCTCCCCTGGAGAAAGGGGTGATCTGGGGCGGCAGCGACGACGGCCTGGTACAGGTGACCCGGGATGGCGGAGCGACCTGGACCAACGTCACCCCGAAGGACCTGCCCGAGTGGTCCCGGGTGTCGATCATCGAGGCCTCCGCGCACGCCAAGGGCACTGCGTACCTGGCGGCCAACCGCTATCAGATGAACGATTACACCCCGTATCTCTACAAGACCACCGATTACGGCAAGACCTGGACACGGATCACCAACGGGATCGCGGCGAGCGAGTTCACCCGGGTGATTCGGGAGGACCCGGTCCGCGCCGGCCTGCTGTACGCCGGCACCGAGCGTGGCGTCTGGGTGTCGTTCGACGATGGGGCGCACTGGCAGCGGCTGCAGCGCAACTTGCCGCCGGTGCCGGTGCACGACCTCGCCGTCAAGGAAGGCGACTTGGTCGCGGGAACCCACGGCCGGGCATTCTGGATTCTCGATGACCTCTCGGTGCTTCGGCAGCACGCCGCCGCTGTCACCGGCAAGGATCTCCACCTCTTCAAGCCGCGCGATGCCTATCGCACCACCCTGGGCGGCTTCTTCTTCGGCGGCGGCGGCGGCGGCGGCGGCGGTGGCGGAGTCCCGGGAGGGCTCACCGGATGGGACGGCGCGGTGATCAACTACTGGGTCAAGCAAGGAAGCCAGAAGGTGACGATGGAGTTCCTCGACGCGCGGGGCCAGGTGATCCGCCGGCTGTCGAGCGAGCAGGACTCCACCGCGCGGGCCGATTCACTCCGCGGCGCCGCCGAGCGCGCCGGCCGCGACTCGCTGGCGCGGCGTCAGAGCGACAGCCTCGCCGCGCTCGGCGTGATGCCCGCCTCGGTTCGTCCGGATACCACCGACCCGCGCCCGCGTCTGGGCGGCTGGCGCTACACCCCACCGCCACGGGTTCCCAACCGGGCCGGCATGAACCGCTTCGCCTGGAATCTCCGGAGCGAGGACGCCGTTGGATTCACCGGCATGATCTTCTGGTCGGGCGGCACCAACGGTCCGGTCCTTCCACCAGGGACGTACAACGTGCGGGTGACGGTGGGTGACAAGTCGGAGACCCAGACCTTCAATGTGCTCCGCGATCCGCGCGGCAACGCGACTCAGGCCGATCTCGACGCGCAGTACGCCTTCCTGGTGCAAGTGCGCGACCGGACCACCGCTGCCAACAACGCCGTTCGCACGATCCGCAATGTGAAAGCGCAGCTCGCCGACCGGCGGAGCAAGGCGGGGGCGCGGGGGACCGCGCTCGACCGGCTTTCCCAGGCGCTCGTCACCCAGCTCTCGTCGGTGGAGGAGGAGATCTATCAGGTGAAGAACCGAAGCGGTCAGGATCCGCTGAATTATCCGATCCGGCTCAACAATCAGATCGCCGCACTCTCCGGGGTGGTCAGCAGCGCGGAAGCCAAGCCCACCGCGCAGGCGGTGGAAGTGCTGCGGATCCTTTCCGAGGCGCTCGACGTGCAGCTCAAGCGCCTGAGTGACGGGCTCGGCGGCGGCCTCCAGGCGGTCAATGCCGAGCTCGCGCGGCTCGGTCTCGAGCGGGTTACGCCGGGGACGGCGGAGATCGCGGGGTCGTGATGTCATCGCGAGGGCCGAAGGGCCGAGGCGATCTCGCGGCTCTCGCGCTCATCCTCGCGGCGTGCGGCCCGGCCCCGGCGAAATCACCGCCGTTTGAAGTGCTGTCGCTCCCGGCAGACACGATCGTCGCCCCATGGACCAACATCCCATCCGCCGCCTGGCTGGGTGCCGGGCGCTGGGTGCTGGTTTCGAGCGACTGGGATGCCGCGGCGATCGCCGACTATCAGCAGAAAACGCTCACACCGCTTGGAGGTCCGAAACAGCAGGCCTACCTCCACCCCGCCACGGTCTTCACGGTTGGCGACACCGCCTACATCTCCGACTGGGGAAAGCGCCGAACCACGGTCTGGACCGGCGACGGACGGCTGATCGATTCGATCCCTTCGCCCGACGCGCTGCGCGGGAGCGCCGCCAAGGGACGCGACGGCGCCGGCCAGCTCTATTTTGAGGTCCGCCCGCAACCGGGGCCGGGAGGCATCGGCAACCGCGATTCCGCCGCGATCGTGCGCGCCCCGCGCGACCTCTCGCGGTTCGACACCGTCGCACGGCTCGCCCCAGTGGACGGGCGAGAAATGCAGCGCGGCGAAACTACCCGGTTCGAGCGCCAGGTGTTCAGCGGCGACGATCTCTGGGGAGTGTGGCGGGACGGTACCGTCTGGATCGTGCGACTGCTCCGCAACCAGATTGAATCCAGAGCGCCGGGGGGCCGGGTCACCAAAGGGCCGGAGCTTCCCGATCCAGTATTCGAGGTCACCCAGGCCGACCGCCTCCGTTATCTGCAAGGGTTCCCGTCGGATGTCCGCCCCAAGGAGACCGACCTCCCCTGGGCGCTGGTCTTTCCTCCGTTCGTCGCCGGGTTCGGCGCGCCGGGAGAAATGATCTGGCTGGAGAAGAGCAAGCCGGTGCTGGACACCGCCCGGTCTATCCAGGTGGTCGATCGGCGCGGGGATCTGCTCCGGATCCTCCGGTTCCTCGGCGATGCGCGCCTGCTCGGTGTCGGTTCGGATGCCGCGCTCTTCGCCGAGCAATTCGAGAAGGGAGTCCGGCTCATGCTGGTACGCATTCCCGCCCCACCCGCTCCGGCACCCAAATGAATGGCCGAGGTTGCTTCTTCGCGGTATGCCTCGCCGGCATTCCCTCGACTCTCGCGAGTCAGCAGGCGTCGCTGCTTCCCGATTCCGTCATCGCCGCCCTGGCCGGGGAGCTCTCCGGCGAGACCGCCAAGAGGAATCTCGAGCGCATCGCCGGCGAGCACCGAATGCGCGGCTCCCGCGGATTCCACCGAGCGGCGGAGCACATCGTCGAGCGCCTCACCGCCTATGGCCTGACCGACGCGCACATCGAGTCATTCCCGGCCGATGGGAAGCGTTTCTACGGCACCCAGCGCTCCCGGCGTCCCTGGGACGCCGACTTCGCCGAGCTCTGGCTGCTTCGGAAGCAAGGAACCGGATGGCAGCGGGCCGAACGCCTGGCGAGCTGGGATGCGATGCCGGTCTCGCTCGCCCAGGACAGCGAGAGCGGCCAGGTCACCGCCGCGCTGATTGATGTCGGCGACGGCACCCGCGAGGGCGACTACGCCGGCAAGGACGTCCGCGGAAAGCTGGTGCTCGTTTCCCAGCAGCCGGGGTCGGTCCAGCGCCTCGCGGTCGAGCGCTTCGGCGCGGCGGGCATCGTGAGCTACGCGCAGAATCAGCGGACCGCCTGGTGGGGAGAAGACGAAAACCTCGTCCGCTGGGGCCATCTCGGAAGCTTTGACACCCAGCCCACGTTCGCGTTCATGATCTCGTTGAAGCAGGCGCGGGCGCTGCGCCAGCGGCTCCTCGCGGGCGAGGAGATCCGCCTCGACGCGACGGTGCGCTCCGGCCAGCACGAGGGCCGCTACGAAGTCATCACCGCGACGATTCCGGGGGCCGATCCGACGCTTCGCAGCGAAGAGATCGCCTTCAGCTGTCACCTCGATCACCAGCGGCCCGGGGCGAACGACAACGCCAGCGGTTGCGTGGCCATCCTCGAAGCGGCGCGGACGCTGGCAAAGCTCATCGCCGAGGGACGGCTGCCGCGCCCGGCGCGGACGCTCCGGTTCATCTGGCCGCCGGAGATCGAGGGTACCCTCGCGCTGCTGAACGCGCGGCCCGAGCTCGCCGAGCGCATCAAGGCCGCGATTCACATGGACATGGTGGGCGGCGGACCGGCCACGAAGGCGATCTTCCACGTCACCCGAGGTCCCGGCAGTCTGCCGTCGTTCGTCTACGACGTCGGCGCCGCGTTCGGTGCGCTGGTCAACGAGGAATCGGCGGCATTCGCGGGCAGCGGGTCGGCCCGCTTCCCGCTCGTCTCTGCCGAGGGGGGCAAGGAGCCGCTCCAGGCGGACTTCGCCGATTTCACGATGGGGAGCGACCACGAGGTCTATAGCGAAGGCTCGTTCAGGATCCCGGCGATCTACCTCAACGACTGGCCCGACCGCTACATCCACACCAACTTCGACACCCCGGCGAACATCGATGCGACCAAGCTCGAACGCGCGGCGTTCATCGGGGCGGCGAGCGGGTATTACCTCGCGTCATTGCGAGGAGACGGAGCGGCGGCGGCGCTGCTCCCGGTGATTCAGCGCGCGAGTCTCCGGCGCACTGCAACGATGCTGGAACGCCGCGCCGGGCTCGCGGGCGGCGAGGAGGTGAATCTGACTCTGTTTCACTTCGCGTCCGAGCGGGCAATTGTCGGTTCGATCGAGGCGTTTACGCCGATCAGCGCCGCGGAGCGCAACAAGGCCACGGCCTTCCTGGAGCGATCGGAGGGGCTGGCTTCCCTCAATAGGCCCATCGAAATCCCGACTGGCGCGGGCCGGCCCGTCTACCAGCGAGTCCCCGAGATCCGCGGCCCCATGTCGGTCTTCAGCTACGACTATCCGGAAGGGCGGCTAGGCGAGCAAAAGGTCGCGACGCTCGGGTTGCTGCGATACTCCGGCGCGCGAGGCGGGGGCGGGGAATACGCTTACGAAGTGCTGAACCTCGTCGACGGAAAACGCACCGACCTTCAGATTCGGAACGCGGTCTCCGCGATCTACGGTCCGGTCCCGCTCGGTCTCGTCGTCGAATATCTCGGTGCGCTCGAAGCGGCCGGGGTCATCCTTCGGGTCGTCCGCTGACGTGCCTCAGGTCGCGTCCATCAGAAAAAGCCGGTAGTCGGTCGCCGGGGGCGTGTGTCCAAGCTGCCGCAGGAGGAGCGCGACTTGGCCCCGATGGTAGGTCGAGTGATTCAGCAGGTGATGGATGAGGTCGGAGAGCGCGTAGCTCCGGTCTCGGACGGTGTGGTGGACCGCGAGCGACTCCTCGGTGAGCCGTGCCGCGAATGCCTGCTGTTCCTGCTCCAGGGCGGCCCAGTCGGCCTCCACCGCTGGGAGATCGGGAAAATCCTCTGGCGCGAGCTCCGGGATGAGCGAACCGTCCTGCCAGAACCGGAGCCACCGGCGCTCCCCCCAGAGGATGTGCAGCAGTGTGCCTTTGAGAGACCCGAAGCTCGCCTTGAGATCCCGGGTCAAGTCGTCGGGGCCGAGGCCCCTCGCCGCGGCGAGCAGCCGGCGGTTGGCCCACCGGTTATAGGCGAACCGGGTACGCACGTCGTCAGTATTCACCTTACGGCGGCTCATCCTGCGCCGGCACCGGCGGATCGTCACGCCGCCGGCCCATCTGATTCATCTTCCGCCGCTCCCGCCGGGCGCGGCCCTGCTCGTACCACCGGCGCGTCACCTCACCCGCCAGATCGCGGTTGCCGAGCCCGAACGCCAGCCCGACCGCGAGCGCGATCGCGCCAAGAATCAGGGTGAACGCCGCCGTCACCAGCTCATCGGCGATGCCGAGCTGCTGCACCGCCATGAAGATCGCGATCACCACGATCGCGCCCTTGGCCGCCCGGGCCAGGGTGGGCACCCCTTCCACCGCACCCGCCGATGCGAGCACCAGCGCGCGCACGAACTCGCCCACGATCATGCCGAGGATCACGATCACGATCGCGGCGATGAGCGTAGGGATGGACGAGAGCATCGTGCCGAACATCTCGCGGATGCTCTCCAGCCCGAGGGCGGTGCTCGCGAGCAGGATCACCACCAGCATAACCAGCCAGAAAAGCAGCTTCCCGACCGCGTGAATCGGATCGAGCCGGGTCCCGGTGCGCCCCATCGCCTCGGAGATTCCGCCGGCCTCGGCGACCCTGTTGAAGTTGAGCCGCTTGAGCAGGGCGTCGGTCCATCGCTCCAGCAGCCGAGCCAGGAGATAACCCGCGATCAGGATCGCGATTGCCGCGGCGAAGGGGGGGAGATACAACATGAGCTGCTCACCGCCGCCGAGCAGCCGCTGCCAGAGTTCGTTCACCGCGAGACCTCGATTACGAGTTTGCCCTGTTGCTCACCGCGCTGCATCCGCTCGTACGCCTCCGCTCCCTGCGAGAGCGGCACCACCGAGTCCACCACCGGCCAGAGTTTGCCCGCGCGCGCCAGGGTCATGACCTCCGCGAACTCGGCCTGCGATCCCATCGTCGATCCCAGGATGCTCCACTGGAACCAGAAGAGCCGGCGGATATCGAGCCCGACCTCAGGGCCGCTCGTCGCTCCACATGTCACCAGCCGCCCCCCCGGCCGGAGCGCCTTGAGCGACGCGTTCCAGGTTTTTTCTCCCACCGTATCCACCACCACGTCGACGCCCTCGCCGGTCTGCTTGCGCACCGCGCGCGCAATTTCGTCGGGCGGCGTCTCGGCGTGATTGAAGATCACATCGGCGCCAAGCTCACGCGCGCGCTCCAGCT
Source organism: uncultured Gemmatimonas sp. (assembly GCA_964535105.1). Classification (GTDB taxonomy): domain Bacteria; phylum Gemmatimonadota; class Gemmatimonadetes; order Gemmatimonadales; family GWC2-71-9; genus JABFSM01. Next base: position 16,962 of record CAZHSO010000034.1, on the reverse strand, counting down.
TCGCATGCGACGAGCTCGTCGCAATGACCGTCGCGCCCAGGTGCTTCGCGATCGCGAGCGCCGCGAGCGCCACGCCGCCGCCGATTCCCCAGATCAGCACCGTCTCCCCTCGCTCGAGTCCGGCCCGGGTGGTAAGCATCCGCCAGGCGGTGAGCGTGGAGAGGGGAAGCGCCGCCGCGATATCCCAGGGCATTTCCTCTGGGATTTTCGCAACGTTCCGTTCTGGAACGACAACGAACTCCGCCGCCGTGCCCGGCCGATGCTCTCCCAGAATCTCGAACTCTCGGCAGCACGAATCTTCCCCGCGCATGCATGCGTCGCATCTGCCGCAGGAGATTCCCGGGTTGATCGTGACGCGATCCCCCGGCCGGACCGAGGAGACTCCGGCCCCGACGGCATCCACCACCCCGGCACCGTCGGTCCCCACGATATGCGGAAACGTGACAGTGATCCCTTTGATCCCCTCGGTGAGGAAGAGATCGAGGTGATTAATTGCTGCGGAGCGGATCCGGATCAGCACATCGCCGGAGGCGGAGACCGCGGGCTCCGGCAGCTTCACCACGGCAAGACTTCCGATCCCGCCATGCCGCAAGAGGGCGAGCGCCCGCATCGAGAATCTCCCGACTTGCAGAAGGACGAAAGTTGTGCAAGATATATCAGACATCTGCTGAAGGCGCCGCTGTGCGCCCCCCCTGCGGCGGGGCCTGCCGCAACCGCGTAGCCGGAGGAGCCAGAATGGCCGCGTTCGACGAATTGGAAATGGGTTGGTCCGGGTCCGGTTGGATGGATCCGATGCCGTCGTCCACTCCGGCGCCCCCACCACCTCCGCCGCCGCCGCCGCCGCCACCCCCGCCGGCCGCAAGGCCGCCGAGGCCGGCGCCGAAGCCTGAGGCCCCGGCGCCTGCGGCCAAGCCGGCTCCGCCCAAGGCGGCGGCCAAGCCGGCTCCGCCCAAGGCGGCGGCCAAGCCGGCCGCGAAAAAGAAGCCGGCCAAGAAGTCCAAGCCCAAGGCCAAGGCCAAGGCAAAGAAGAAGACCGTCACGCGTGTCGCCAGGAAGGCGGCAAAGAAGTCGGCGAGGAAGGTGAAAGCGAGGAAGGCGGCGAAGAAGTCTTCCGCCCGGAAACGCCCGGCGAAGAAGGCGGGGAAGAAGAAGTCCGGCAAGAAGCGGCGTTAGCCGCTTTGTGGTTCAGCTCGGAAGGCGCCCCTCTCCGGGGCGCCTTTTTCTCTCCCCGCTCAGCGGACGAAGACCGCGCCGGTCATCGTGCCGCTACCGTAGGTTCCCGGCACCCCATGGACGGTACAGTGGAAGCCGTAGGTTCCCGCCGAGGCAAAGACGACCGGTCCCAGGGTGTTCGGGGAATTCCTGATCGGGGCGTTGGGTGAGAACGAGGGCGAGCCGTCGGACGTGACGCTGTGTCCGTCGCCGACCCAGTTCCAGGTCACGGTTCCGCCCGCCGAGATCAGCACCGTCGAGGGACTGTAGAAATTGTCCTGGACCTGGATGGTCGCGGCGGCGACGGGATTCCCCGCCGGCTCCTGGGGTGTGTTACTGGTGCCGGTGGGCCCACCGCTCCCGCCGCAGGCGAGAAAGAGGGGAAGGGGGAAAACAAGGGGAAGGGGGAAAACAAGGGGAAGGGGGAAGGGGGAGCCTCCGAAGCGTCGTCTTAGGGCTGAGGGATAAAGGCTATGACGTCCTAATTCGGCCAGGAGCACACTCCCGAGCCACTAGAGGCCGACCGCGATACCGCCCGCACCGGCCCATCCGGCCATCCGCTCGAGCGCCGGCTCGGGGAGCAGCGTCACCGGGAGGAGCGCCACAACTGCCGTGGTTCCCGCCAGGCCGTGCATCACCCCGAGCGACGCCACCGCGTGGCCGTGCGCCCGGTGCTCTCCGGGGTCGGGCAGGTGTAAGTTGCGAGCCGTGCGGAGCGACCAGATGCCGACCCCGACCAGCGCCACCCCCACCGCCCCCTCCAGAATGGTCTCCATCCCGGGCGTCCATCGGAGCCCGGTGGCCAGCAGGATGGCCCCCGCGACGAACACCGCGAGGGAATGGCCGACGCCCCAGCGGAGACCGAAGCCGAATGCCGTCGCCAGGGTCGGCCGCCGGCTCACGAAGGTGGTTACCACCGCATGAGCAGCATTCGTCTCACCTCTCTCTCACACGCCGCGGGGTGCGGATGCAAGCTGGGCAGCAAGGACCTCGGGGAAGTGCTGCGCCACCTCCCCGCGGTGCTCGATCCGAATGTTCTGGTTGACGCGGCGACCCGCGATGACGCCGCCGTGTACAGGCTCTCGCCCGATCGCGCCCTCGTCGCCACCGTCGATTTCTTCACCCCGATCGTGGACGACCCGGTAGCCTGGGGCGCCATCACCGCGGCCAACGCGCTCTCCGACGTGTACGCCATGGGAGGCCGGCCGCTCTTCGCGCTCAACCTCGTCGGATGGCCGCGCGGGAAAGTGCCGTTCGAAGTGCTCGGCGAGGTGTTCCGCGGCGCGTCGGAGGTGACCGCACGCGCCGGATGCCTGATGCTCGGCGGCCACTCGATCGACGACCCCGAACCCAAGTTCGGACTCTGCGTCATCGGCGAGGTGCACCCCGATCGCATGTTCACCAACGCCGCGGCGCGCCCCGGCGATCTCCTCGTGCTGACCAAACCGCTGGGGACGGGAATTTTCACTACCGCGCTCAAGCGGGACATGGTGACGGAAGCCGGGCTCGGCGAGGCGGTTCGGAGCATGACGGCGCTCAATGACGGCGCGGCTCGCGCGGCGCTGGCTGCCGGTGTCCGCTGCGCCACCGATATCACCGGGTTCGGCCTGCTCGGTCACCTCGGCAACATCCTCGCGGCGAGCGGCGTGGGCGCGCGCATCGACTGGGCGCGGCTCCCTCTGCTCGAAGGCGCCTTGCGGCTCGCGGCGGCGGGCGCGGTGTCCGGCGGCACCCGGCGCAACCTCGAAGCAACGCGGGCCGAGTGGGCCGATGATGTCGGCGAGGCGGAGCGTCTCCTCGCCGTGGACGCCCAGACGTCGGGGGGACTTCTCCTCGCCGTCCGGCCGGAGCGTCTCGCCGATCTGCTCGCCGCGCTCGAAGCCGAGTCCACACCCGCCCGCGCCGTGATCGGCGAGATTCTTCCCGAGGCCGGCGTCCTGCGGGTGGTCCGCGGGACGGCGGAACAGTAGCCGAGCAGCGGAGCCTATGGGATCGGTACGCTGGACCCCGCAGCGGATGGAGCAGCTGGAGCGGGCCACCCGGCTCAACCGGCGCGTGGTGCTCATGCGCCGGGGCACCGAATACATCGTGGTGGCGCGCCGGCTGCTCCATCACGGTGGCCAGGAGGCGCTGGTGGGTTTGCTGCCGATGACCGGCGAAGAGCTGCGGTTCGAGCTCGAGGATCTCGACGACTTTCAGGTGCTGCCGTGAGCGCCCGCGCGATCGTGCATCTCGATGAGAGTTGTCTCGGCAACGGGCGCGAAGGGGCGAGCCCGGGCGGGGCCGGGGGCCTGATCGAGACCCGCACGCCACGAGGGCTGCTGCGCCGGGATTTCTACATCCATGCGCCCGACACCACCAACAACCGGATGGCGCTGGCCGGCGGGATCGGCGTCCTGCAGCTCTTGGCGGGGAAGGAGATGCGGCTTCGTGTCCTGGTGATTTCCGACTCGGAGTACCTGGTGAAGGGGGTACGGGAGTGGTTGCCCGGCTGGATCGCGAAGGGATGGAAGCGGAAGACCGGCGAGATCGAGAACCTGGAGCTCTGGCGCGCGCTGGCGCAATCGCTTCCGCTCCATGATACCCAGTTTGCCTGGGTGCGCGGCCACAATGGCCACCCGAAGAACGAGTACGCGAATGACGTCGCGGTGCGCGCCGCGCGGGCCCAGGAAACCTCCGCGGGAATCGTCGCGTCGGGCTTCGGCGCCTGGCTGCTGCACAAGCGGGCAGCAGGGCTATACACCGACTATGATCCGGACGCCGCATTTACCTCGCTGGACCAGCGCCTCGCGCGCGGGGAGCGATTCCCCACAGACCTCGACGCCTCACCGAGCATCGCTGGAGGTATGCCGAATGGATGAGCTCACCCGGTTTGCCCGCCGGCTCGTGGAGCAGCTCTCCGCCAGCAAGGAGGGGGTCCATCGCGCGGTTCCGATCGGGCTGATACGGGAGAAGATTCTTCCCTACCGGACGCACCGACGGGCGCTCATGCTCGAAAGCGTCGAGGACTACGAGACGGTGCTGCTCCGGCTCGTCGCCGGCGAGCGCGGTTTCGTCCGGACCCTCCCCGCGGCGGCCGCCACGCGATGCCAGGAGGAGCTGGCCGGCGCCAACCCTGATCTCGCCGTGCTCGACGAGGTCGCCGATTCGACGATACAGATCACCTCGCTCGCCGCGGCGCAGATCGTGGGGGACGAGGCAGAGGTCGTCACCCTGAGCGAAGCGATGGAATCTCGCCGAACGGCCGAGATCGCTGCCGTGCCTGCGGCACCTCCGGCCGTCACCCTGAGCAAAGCGAAGGGGCAGGTTTCGGGTGACAACGAGTGCCGCCACTGCCATCACGTCATGCCGGCGGGACGGCAGATGGTGTTCTGCCCCTGGTGCGGCGAGCGGCTCATTCCCTTTACCTGCGCGCGTTGCCAAACCGAGCTCGATTCGGATTGGCGCCACTGCATCACCTGCGGCGCGCCGGTCAAGGATCCCCACCGCTACACGTGAGCGTACCCGTCATGGCCAATCGTCCCGACATCGTGTTTCTCTCCGGCGTCCGCACCGGGCTCGGCGCATTCGGCGGCACGCTCAAGGACCTGAGCGCCACCGATCTCGGTGAAGTCGCCGCCAGATCGGCCATCCAGCGCGCCGGCGTGCCGGCCGACGCGGTGGATCATGTCGTGGTCGGAAACGCCATGCAGACCTCGGCTGACGGCGCCTACATCGCGCGCCACGTGGCACTCCGCGCCGGGTGCTCGATCCCGACGCCGGCCCTCACCGTGAACCGGCTCTGCGGCTCCGGCTTCGAGGCCATCGTGCAGGGAGCGCAGCAGATTCTGCTGGGCGAATCGCGCGTCGTGCTCGCGGTCGGCACTGAATCCATGAGCCAGGCGCCTCACGTCGTGCGCGGGATCCGATGGGGCACCAAGCTGGGCGCCTCTCCACCGCTCGAGGATCTGCTGTGGCAGGGTCTCACCGACGCCCACTGCGGCTGCCCGATGGGAGTCACCGCGGAAAACCTGGCCAGGAAATACGGGATCCCGCGCGCGGAGGTGGATGCCTTCGCGCTGCGGTCGCAGCACTCCGCAAAGACCGCCTGGGAGTCCGGGTGGTTCGCGAACGAGCTCTGCCCCGTCCCCATCACCAACCGGAAGACCAAGCAGGCCGAGCCATGGGCGGCGGACGAGCACATGCGTCCCGAGACCACGGCCGAGGGCCTCGCGAAGCTCGCGCCGGTCTTTCAGAAGGACGGCGTGGTAACGGCGGGCAACGCCTCGGGCATCGCTGATGGCGCCGCGGCCTGCATCGTTTCGTCGGCAGATTTCGCCAAGGAGCGCGGGCTCACCCCCATCGGCCGGCTGGTGGCGTGGGGTGTGGCAGGGGTGGAGCCGGAGATGATGGGCATCGGGCCGGCGCCTGCCGCTCGGCAGGCCCTCGCCCGCGCCGGGATGACGCTCGACCAGATGGACCGTATCGAGGTGAACGAAGCCTTCGCGGCGCAGTACCTCGCGGTGGAGAAGGAGCTGGGGCTCGACCGGCAGAAGACCAATGTCGAAGGCGGCGCGGTGGCGATCGGGCATCCGCTCGGGGCGAGCGGGACGCGGATCACAGTGCACTTGCTGCACACCCTCCGCCGGATCGGCAAACGCTACGGCCTCGGCAGCGCGTGCATCGGCGGCGGGCAGGGCATCGCCGTCATCATCGAGGCGTTTCCGGGTTAGGGGGCGGCCATGAATCTCGTGCTGGGCGTGCTCGCGGCGATCGTGGGCTATGGTTTTCTCAGTCTGCGCATCCTGAAACAATACGAGCGCGGGGTGGTGTTCTTCCTCGGAAAATACACCGCCACGAAGGGCCCCGGGCTCGCCCTGGTGCCGCTCGGCTTCGCGCAGATGAAGCGGGTCTCGATGCGGATCGTCGCGATGGACATCCCGGTGCAGGATGTCATCACCCGCGACAACATCTCGGCCAAGGTGAACGCGGTTCTCTACTTCCGGGTGTCGGAGCCGTCGCTCGCCATCATCGAGATCCAGGATTACCTCTACGCCACCGGCCAGCTCGCCCAGACCACGCTGCTCTCGGTGCTGGGCCAGGTGGAGCTCGACGAGCTGCTGGCCGACCGGCGGAAGGTGAACGACATTCTCAAGCAGATCATCGACGAGCGCACCGACTTCTGGGGCATCGAGGTCTCGGCGGTCGAGATCAAGGACGTGTCGTTGCCCGACGGGATGCGCCGGGCGATTGCCCGCCAGGCGGAGGCGGAGCGGGAGCGGCGGGCCAAGGTGATCAGCGCGCAGGGTGAGCTGCAGGCCTCGGAAACCCTCGCGCAGGCGGCCCGGATGCTGCAAAGCCAGCCCGCCTCGCTCCAGCTCCGCTACCTGCAGACCTTGACGGAGATCGCGGCGGAAAACAATACGACCACGATCTTCCCGATTCCGATCGACCTGTTCAAGGTGTTCTTTCAGCGGGCCGACGACGCCATGGCCGCACCGCACCCCACGGCCGCGCCCGCCCCGGCGGCCCTTCCCGCCGAGCCCGTTGTGGAAAGGCTTGCCGGCTTCGACCCGTCGGAGCAGCTCCGCCAGCTTCGGCAGGCGACTCGGACCGAGCCGAAGAGCGAGTGAAATGGCGGACCTGACTCCCGGCAAGATCGATCGCGCCGCGCTGGAGCGCATCATGCAGCGCGCGGCGGAGCTGCAGGCGGGCGAAGCCGATGTAGGCGAAGGGCTCACGCCGGACGAAGTCACCGCGCTCGGCAGGGACGTCGGAATTCCCGCCCGCTACCTGCAGCAGGCGATGCTCGAGCAGGCCACCGAGGTGGTCGCGCCGGCGGAGAGCGGGCTGGCCGGCAGCGTGGTGGGGCCGTCAGAAGTACGGGCACAGCGGGTGGTCATCGGTGAGCCCGACGATGCGGCGCGCGCGCTGATCGAGTGGTTCGACAAGAACGAGCTCCTCGCGGTGCAGCGGCAGCAGCCGGGGCGGGTGACGTTCGAGCCGATCGGCGGCATGCAGGCCGCGCTTCGGCGCGGGGGCGCGGCGCTCGGATCGGGGGTGCCAAAGTTCATGCTCGCGAAGGCGACGCTGGTCGCCGCGACGTTGACCCGGCTCGAGTCGGGATACTGTCATGTGTCACTCACCGCTGACCTCCGCCAGACCCGCGGCGCGTACGTGGGAGGGGCGGTCGCGGGAGGCTCGGTCGGCGCCGCTGCGGCGATCGTCCTCGCAGCGATGAGCCCGTTCTGGTTCGTCGTCATCCCGCCACTTATGGTGGGCGGTGCGCTGAGCTGGTTCACGCTCAAGCGGTTCCGACCGGTGGCGGAGCGGACCGCGCTCGGGCTGGAGCGCGCGCTGGACTATCTCGAGCGGGGCGGCATCAAGCCGGGACATCAGATTCCGCCGCGGGCGGGCGGCTTGCTTGACGCCGTCGCGGGGGAAATCCGCAGGGCGATCGCGTCATCCACGGAAAGGTCCCGGCAGAAGTGATTTCGATACGCAAGGTGGGCGTGCTCGGCTGCGGGCAGATGGGGAGCGGCATCGCGCAGGTGGCGGCGGTGGCCGGCTTCGAGGTGCTCGCCCGGGATCTGCACGACGACCAGCTCGCGCGCGGGAGGAAAACGGTCGAGGCCTCGCTCGGGAAGTTCGTGGAGAAGGGCAAGCTCGCCCCCGAAGCCCGGGACGCAGCGCTCGGCCGGCTCCGTTTCACGACCGCCCTCGAAGACCTTGCTTCATGTGACCTGGTGATCGAAGCGGTCACCGAAGATCTGGAGCTCAAGAATCGCCAGTGGACCGCGCTCGACGGCGTGTGCAAGCCCGAGACCCTCTTCGCCTCGAATACTTCCAGCCTCTCGATCATGGCGATGGCGACGGTGACGGGAAGGCCCGACCGGTTTCTCGGGCTCCACTTCTTCAACCCCGTGCCGATGATGCCGCTGGTCGAGGTGGTGCGGAGTGTCGCCACGTCGCCGGAGACCGTCGACGCGGGCACGGCATTCGTGCGGCGGCTCGGCAAGGAGCCGATCGCCGCCAGGGATTCTGCGGGGTTCATCGTCAACCTGCTGCTGATCCCCTACCTGCTGGATGCGGCGCGTGCGGTGGAGCGGGGAGTCGCCTCGATTCGCGACGTGGATACCGGGATGACGCTCGGCTGCGGACATCCGATGGGGCCGCTCACGCTGCTCGATTTCGTGGGACTCGACACCGCCGTCAAAGTCGGCGAAATCCTTTACGAGGAATTCCGCGAGGCGCGCTACGCCCCGCCGGCGCTGCTCAAGCGGATGGTGCTCGCGGGGTGGCTCGGAAAGAAGAGTGGGAGGGGGTTTTATGACTGGTCGACAACGCCGCCGACGCCGGCGGAGCTATGAACAGCGTCAACGGTCAACGGTCAACGGTCAACGGGACCAGCAGTCACCCTGAGCGAAGCGAAGGGGCGGAGCCCCGTGTCTCTCCGCGGGCTCCTGTTTTTGCGGTACGCTTCCCGCTCACCGCTCACTGCTTACCGCTCACCGTACGCCGTTCACCCTTCACGCTGTTGCTGCTCTTGCTCTCCTGCCGCGCGACGACCTCGCGCCCCTCCTACTTGCCCCTGCCCACCGCGGCCGTCGCCGAGGTCGAGCTCGAGATTCCCGATGCCACGCGTGTTCTGGCGGAGGCGCTCGCGAAAGACAGCATCACACTTGCCGTGATTCGCGAAGCCGATGGATTCATCGACTCCGGCTGGCTCGCCGGGAACACGCTCGAGCCCACCGCCGCCCGCCCGCTCGGACAGAACGTCGTGCGGGTCCGGGCCTGGGTGAACCCGGCCAAGCAATTCTGGAGCGAGCTGGTGGTCGAGGCGACCTATCGCCCGATGGCCGATCCGTCGCGCCCGGAGCGGGAGCTCGACGTCCCGCTCCCCGACGATCACCCCTTGCAGCGGCGGGTCGCCGCGGTGATCCGCCGGCTGATCGAGCTGCACGGCGACCCGGCGACCATCCAGGCCATGTTTCCGCCGAAACCTGTCGTCAAGCCGGATACGGCAAAGGCCAGGCCCGATACCGCGAAGGTCAAACCCGACACCACCATCCGCTGAGTGTTTCCGATGAGTCGCACGATTCACGTCCTCGCGCTCCTTTGCATCGCACAGTCCTCCACGATCGACGCGCAGGCGCGCCAACCGACCTGGGCCGACGCCATCCTCACCGATCTCGACACCAAGGCCTCCGGGTACGCCGGCACCGCCAGGCAGATCTGGGGCTTTGCCGAGGTGGGATATCAGGAAGCGAAGAGCAGCGCGCTGCTGCAGGATCGGCTTCGCGCCGCGGGGTTTTCCATCGAGGCCGGCGTCGGAGAGATGCCGACCGCGTTCGTCGCGTCGTACGGCAGCGGCAAGCCGGTGATCGCCATCGTGGGCGAGTTCGACGCGCTGCCCGGTCTCTCCCAGGATGCGGTTCCGGTCCGCAAGGTGCTGGTCGACGGCGGCCCCGGCCATGGCTGCGGCCACCATCTCTTCGGCACCGCAGCTGCCGCCGCGGCGATCTCGGTCAAGGACTGGCTGGTCGCGGGGAAGCGAGGCGGAACCGTTCGGTTTTACGGAGCGCCGGCAGAGGAGGGGGGAGGGGGAAAGATCTACATGATTCGCGCCGGCCTCTTCACGGATGTGGACGCGGTGGTGTCGTGGCACCCGGGCGATCTCAACCAGGTGAATCGCGCCTCGTCACTGGCGAATACCAGTGCCAAGTTCCGGTTTCACGGTGTCAGCTCGCACGCGGCCGCAGCCCCCGATCAGGGCCGTTCCGCTCTCGATGGGGTGGAAGCCATGAACGCGATGGTGAACCTGATGCGCGAGCACGTGCCCCAGGAAACCCGCATTCATTACATCATCACCAGCGGAGGAAAAGCCCCGAACGTCGTTCCGGATTTTGCGGAGGTGTATTACTACGCCCGCCACGGCGACATGCGCGTCCTCGACGGGATCTGGGAGCGCATCATCAATGCCGCGAAGGGCGCCGCGCTGGGCACCGGAACCACCATGGACCTCGAGCTGGTGAATTCGGTGTACAGCGTCCTGCCGAATGATGCCCTTGCCGACGTGATGCAGGGAGCCCTCGATCGCGTGGGCGGCTACACGCATACCCCAGAAGAGAAGGCGTTTGCGCAGCAGATCCGGTCCTCACTGACCGGCACACTCCCACCCCTCGACGAGGCGGAGCGGATAAGCCCGCCGGAGAAGGGCGTCTCCCCCGGCTCCACCGACATGGGCGATCTGAGCTGGGTCGTCCCGACCGTCCAGCTCTCCGCCGCAACGTGGGTGCCCGGGACGCCGGCGCACAGCTGGCAGGCGGTGGCGGCGGGTGGGATGTCGATCGGGTCGAAGGGGATGATGGTGGCGGCGAAGACGATGGCGCTGACGGCTATCGAGCTCTTCAGCAATCCGGCCCAGCTTCCAAAGGCACGCGCGGAATTCGAGAAACGTCTGGGGGGATTTGTCTACAAGTCGCGGGTCGGAGACCGAAAGCCGCCGCTGGACTATAGACGGTGAGCGGTGAGCGGTGAGC
>CAZHSO010000034.1:0-6129 GCA_964535105.1 uncultured Gemmatimonas sp. | reverse complement strand
GCCTGGTGTCACGCTGAGCGAATCGCGTAAGTCACCCGGGCGATGAGTGGGGCTCGCCATAGGGGACGTCGGGCCGCGAGGGGTCCGCGCGACGTTGGGAGTTTCGTAGGCCCGCAGGCCCCGTGGGCGAGTCCCACTCGAGCCTGGGGGTGAGACTACCGCTCACCGCTCACTGTACGTACGCCTTTACCCACTCTTCCAACTGCACCAAGTCGAGCCGTGTGTCCTTGCACGGCCCGCTCGGCAGCGTCAGCGTGAGTCCGAGCACCGGTACCTTCCCGGCGACATCGTGGAGCCCGCTCACCATATCCCGCTCGCAGGCCACCGCGACGACCGCGCGGGGGCGGCGCTCCTTGATGACCCTGCGGGCGAGCTGGCCCCGCGTCGCCACGAAGACCGGAATCTGGTAGCGCCCAGCCACACTCAGCACGCCTTCGAGAATATCCTTGGCCAGGCAGCGCGGAATGAGCAGCAGCAGCTCCCCTCCCGTCACCTTTCGCTTCCGGTCCAGCGCGAGCGCATCGTACACCTTGACCGAGGCGTTCTCGACCCAGTCCCGGCGACCGAATCGATTGGCGAAGTGCGAGGTGCCCCGCATCAGGCGCAGGAACGGGCCGCGCTCGGCGAGCTGCTCCGGCAGCAGGTTGACCCGGAAAGCGAATGAGAGCGCGATCAGCGACCACCAGACCAGCACGGCCCCTGCGGCGATGCCGAGGGTCCAGGTCAGAACATTGGGAATTGCGCCGTGCAGTGTGGCGAGCCGCGGCGCCAGGATGAAGAGGAGGATCCCCGCTCCGAGCGTCACCGCCAGAATCCAGCCGAGGGACCAGCCGAAGAAAATCCGCGGAGGCGCGTCGAAGTTTCCCGCGTTGGGGAGGGGCTGGCCGTCCCACTCATCCCATTCGTGGCCGAGCCTCCGGTCCACGTCCAGATGGATGAGCTCGGGGCGGTTCGACACGGTGGCCATGGCTATATAATACCTCCATGCAGGCCCAACCGTTGCGCCACCCGCCTCCGCCCGATTTCAACGGTCTCGTACGGAACGATTTGCGGTCCCGGGCCGCCTACGCCGAGGGGGCCGGGATCTTTCGGATCGTGCCGGAGGGGGTCGTCGTCCCTTCGACCTCGAAGGCGCTCAGCGAGGTGGTTTTCTGGGCCTGGGTCAACGGGGTTCCGCTCATTCCGCGTGGCGCTGGGAGCGGCATGGTGGGCGGAAACCTCGGCGCCGGGATGGTGGTTGACCTCACCGCGCTCGATGGCGCTCCGCTTTCCATCCATGCCCGCTCGCTCCGGGCGCGAGCAGGCGCGGCCGTCACCCTGCGGGCATTGAACGAAGATGCCGCGCGTCTTGCGCTCCGGCTTCCCCCCGATCCCTCGAGCGCGCGCTTCGCGACACTCGGCGGAATGCTGTCGACCAATGCTTCGGGTCCGCGCTCGGTTCGATCAGGAAGCGTTCGGGAGTGGGTGGAATCGATCGATCTCGTCACCGCCGATGGCCTGCCGCTGACTCTGCGGCGCGGACACACACCACCTCCCACTCCGACGATCGAACGGTTCCGCCGCGATGCGGAGCCCGCGCTTCTGGCGGCACGGGGCACCATCCGTGCCCGCTTTCCCCGCACCAAGAAGAATTCCTCGGGGTACGCTCTCGACCGTTGGCTCTCCACGGGGGATCTGCTCGATCTGGTGGTCGGCGCCGAGGGGACGCTGGGCTTCATCACCGGCGCCGAGTGGCGACTGGAGCCGATTCCTGGAGTATCCGGCGGGGTCCGGGCCTCGCTTCGTGATATCTCGGCATTGGGGGACATTGTTCGCGCGCTCGACGGCCTCGCTCCGTCGGCGGTGGAGTATCTCGATGCATCTTTCCTCGCCTTCGCGGGTGTGGGAGACGGCGGTGGCGAGGGGCTGCTCATGGTGGAGCTCGAGGCAGACGACCGGGTCGAGCTCGGAGAAAACATCGAGCGGGCGCGACAGATTCTCGCGCTCCACTCGGAGGATGTCAGAGAAGCGCCCGACCGCCGGGCGGTCGAGTCGCTTTGGTCGGTTCGCCACGCGGCGAGCCCGATGCTTGCCGGGCTGGGCGAGGGCCGGCGCTCACTCCAGGTGGTCGAGGATGCGTGCGTGCCGCTGGAAGCGATGCCGCGCTATATCGCTGCGGTGCGCCGCGCGGGTGAACGGCACAAGGTCCATCTGGTGATCTTCGGGCACGCGGGCTCGGGGAACCTGCATGTCAATCTCCTCCCCGACGTGGCCGAGAAGAACTGGAAGGAGCGGGTCGTCGCGATCTTCGAGGAGGTGACGCAAACGGTCGTCGAGCTGGGCGGAACGCCGAGCGGGGAGCACGGCGACGGCCGGCTGCGGGCTCATTTGTTGGAGCGAGTCTATGGCCCCGAGATCGTGGCGCTGTTCCGGTTGGTGAAGAACGCGTTCGATCCGCTGGGCATTCTGAATCCCGGGGTCAAGCTTCCCGCCCCGGATCATCAGCCGTTCGCGAACCTCAAGGTGGGAGACGGCGCCGTGCCGCTTCCGCCCCAGATCGAGACGGGGCTGCGTGACATCGAGCGATCCGCGGGATACGCTCTGAGTAGATTAGAGTTGGCTGGGGACCTGTGATGGGAGAGCAGTTCCCGTTGACCGTTCACCGTTGACCGTTGACCGTCATGCGCCCCTACCTCGACCTCTTGCAGCACATTGTCGCCAACGGGCGCAGGAAAAGCGACCGCACCGGCACCGGTACGCTCAGCATCTTCGGCTGGCAGATGCGGTTCGATCTCGACGACGGGTTTCCCCTCGTCACCACCAAAAGGGTCCACCTCAAGTCGATCATTCACGAGCTGCTCTGGTTCCTCCGCGGAGAAACCAACACCAAGTCGCTCAAGGAGGTTGGAGTTTCAATCTGGGACGACTGGGCGTCTCCGGAGGGGGAACTCGGTCCTATATATGGATACCAGTGGCGCTCCTGGCCCGCGCCCGATGGGCACCACGTCGATCAGATCGCGGAAGTGATCCGGCAGATACGCACCACTCCCGATTCCCGCCGCATGATCGTGAACGCCTGGAATGTGGCCGACCTGCCGCGCATGGCGCTCGCACCCTGCCATGCGATGTTTCAGTTCTACGTGCTGGACGGCGCGCTCTCCTGCCAGCTCTACCAGCGGAGTGGCGACGTCTTCCTCGGCGTGCCCTTCAACATCGCGAGCTATGCGCTGCTCACGATGATGGTGGCGCAGGTGACGGGACTCCGGCCGGGTGAATTCATTCACACCTTCGGCGACGCGCACCTCTATCTGAACCACATGGATCAGGTCGCGGAGCAGCTCGCCCGCGAGCCCCGTCCACTGCCGCGGATGCGGCTCAACCCGGTGGTAACCAACCTCGAAGACTTCCGCTACGAGGACTTCACTCTCGAGGCGTACGATCCCCATCCCGCGATCCGGGCCCCGGTGGCGGTGTGATCGTCTCGCTGGTGGCAGCGATGGCGGAGAACCGTGTCATCGGGCATAGAGGTGGCCTTCCCTGGCAGCTTCCCAAGGACCTGCAGTTCTTCAAGAAGCTGACGGTGGATCACACCGTCATCATGGGCCGGAAGACCTTCGACGAGGTCAAGCGCCCCCTTGCCAACCGCCGCAATGTTGTAGTGACCCGGAATCGGGAGTTCCGGCCGCATGGGGTGACGGTCGTGCCGTCGCTGGAAGAGGCGCTCGCGCTCGGGGCCACCGAAGACGAGGTCTTCGTGATCGGAGGAGGAGAGATCTACGGCCTGGCGCTGCCGAGGGCCGACCGGATCTATCTGACGCTGGTCCACGCAAAGGTCGCGGGCGACACCTTCTTTCCCGAGTTTGAAGGGGCCGCCTGGGTGCTGGAAGAGGAAGAGCACCACGAGGCGGACGCGAAGCACGCCTATTCGTTCACGTTCAAGACCTACTCCCGGATTCGCTGAGCCGCGTAGCTCTCCGCGGGCTCGGGGCGGGCTGGCCTGGGGGAACTGCGTGAACGGTGAACAGTGAACGGTGAACGGGACCTGCCGCGTACGTCGCGGTGACAAGCGCGTGATTCACCCGGGCGACGAGTGGGGCTCGCCATAGGGGACGTCGGGCCGCGAGGGCTCCGCGCGACGCCGTGAGATGAGTTGGCCCGCAGGCCCCGTGGGCGAGTCCCACTCGAGCCCGGGGGTGAGACCGGCCCCTTCGCTTCGCTCAGGGTGACAGGAAGGAGCCCGCCGCCTTCGGATTCGCCGCCCGGAACTCCTTTTCCAGCCCCAGCAGCCCCGCGATCGTCGCCGCGAACTGCGATTGGGTGTAGTTCCCGTGGACCGTTGACCGTTGACCGTTGACGCTGTTCGGCGCGGCACCCGGCCTCAACATCGCCATCCAGATTCGCTCCGCCGTGGGCACGTCGCGGCCATGATCGGTCCAGTCGGCCCCGGACCCTCGTCCGTGGTCCGTCGCGATCAGGAGCGCGGTCCTTCCCCGGTACCCCGGCATTGCCTGCACCGTCTCCCAGAGTGTCCGAAGGAACCGGTCGCCACGCTGCGCCGCGTCGAGATAGAGATCGTAGCGGCGCTCGTGGGCCCACTCGTCGGTGTCGCCCAGCATGACATAGAGGACCCGGGGCTGCCAGGTCCGCAAGTAGTTCAGCGCGCCCTGCATCGTCACCCCATCGAACCGCACGGTCCCCCAGTAGGGGGGAAGGTCCGCTGCAAGGTCGTTCAGCGCCCGCTCCACGCCAGTGCGCGGGTTGGTCACCGGGGCGCCGTCCCCATTGGCATAGAGGCCGCTCCGCTCCCGGTTGACGATGTAGGGAAGCACATCCCACGAGCCGAAGGCCGCGACCTTCCCGCGGAACGACGGGCGCCGGTTGAGCCACTCGAGGACGGTCACATTGGGGTTCGGGATCTTGTCGTTGCTGTCGATGCGGTCGTCGGCCGAGCCGGTGAGGAGCTCGTTGTACCCGGGGTAGGAGAACCGCTTGCCGTTGGTGACCCGCACCGTGCTTCCCCCCGCCGAATCGCCCAGGACGACTCCCCTCCGCGAGACGACCGACCAGAGAAAGGGCATCAAGGCTTCTCGCCGAGCCTCGGCAGTTTCCTTCCAGAACTGCTGCCGGAGGCCCAGGGTATCCGCCACGCCCCCCGCGTTCTTCGAGATCAGCTCGGGTTGTGCCCCACCGAAGAGCTCCTGCCATCGGAGCCCATCGAGCGTGACGACGAGGACGTTGTCGACCGCTGCACGAGGCCGCTGCGCGCTCATTTCGAGGGAGAACACGCCGGAAGAGAGCACGACAAGCACTGTGATGAGGCGCATCAGAAGCTCCGAATGAGGTGTTGCGATGAAATGAAGCCGTCAAAAACTATTGTGCAGCGTCGCGCTTTTCCTTACCTTAGATCGAATTCTGTCGTTGGTCGTGCGATGTGGTGCTCGCGGGACCGGCCTCCACTTCACCAAGGAGCTTTTTTGGCGGTTCGAATAGGGTTCGCCTATAACCAGAAGCCTACGCTGCCGGCGCCGAAGAAAGCCGGCGACCCCGCCGTCCCCGTGCTCGACAAGGCTCCCGCCAGCCGAGCGCTCCGCCCCGATCTCCTCCAGCCTGATCTCTACGCCGAATGGGATGAGCCCGAGACCCTCGAGGCTGTCGCCGGTGCGCTGGAAGGCGTAGGCGAAGTCATCCGGCTCGAGGCGGACAAGAATTTCCCCCGTCGGGTCATGGAGGCGAAGCCCGACTTCGTCTTCAATATCGCCGAGGGACTCTACGGGGTGAACCGGGAGAGTCACGTCCCGTCGATCTGTGAGTTCCTCGGCATCCCCTATCACGCCTCCGATCCGCTCTCCCTGGCGCTGTCCCTGCACAAGGGCCGGGCCAAGGAGATCATGGCCTACTACGGTGTTCCGACCGCTCCTTTCGTGGTGGCGAACACCCGGGCCGATGCCCGCAACGTCAACCTCCCCTTCCCCCTCTTTGCCAAGCCGGCGCTGGAGGGGTCGGGGAAGGGGATCACCGAGAAGTCGCTCTGCACCAACCGCGCAAAGCTGGTGCAGGAAGTCGGCGACCTGCTCGACACCTATCAGGAGCCGGTGCTCATCGAGAGCTGGCTCCCCGGGCAGGAGTTCACCGTCGCCATCATGGGCAACG
>CAZHSO010000033.1:0-34858 GCA_964535105.1 uncultured Gemmatimonas sp. | reverse complement strand
TGGAGGAAGCGGAGCGACGGGACGGACAGGGCAGCGGCGAGAAAGTCGCGGCGGGTGGGCATGCCTTGAAGCTAATAGCCCTCAGCCATCAGCCCTCAGTCAGGCTGAAGGCTGAAGGCTCTAGTCTGCACGAAGTGCTACGAGTGGATCAACTCGCGTCGCCCGGCGTGCCGGCACCAGGGTCGCCAGCAGGGCCGACCCGATCAGGGCGGCGGTTACGCCGCTGAACACGGCGGGATCGAACGCGCTCACACCGTAGAGAAACGAAGAGAGACCGCGCGTGGCGATGAAGGCGAGCGCCAGGCCGATGACCGCGCCGAGTCCGGCGAGGAGCGCGCCCTGCCGCAGTACCAGGCGGACGATGTCTCTCCCCTCGGCGCCGAGGGCCCGGCGAATCCCGAGCTCCTGGGTCCGCTGGGAGACCGAGTATGCCATCACGCCGTAGACGCCGATGACCGCGAGGATCAGCGCGACCGCGCCGAAGAGCGCCAGCAGCTTCGGCATGATCATGTCACCCTGCAACTCATTGTCGACGTGTGCCTGCAGGGACTGGATGTTGTACGGGGGCAGCTCGCGCTCGACTGCGGCAATTTCCTGCCGGGTGGCCGGAACGATGAGGGTCGGATCTCCCGTCGTGCGCACGACGAACCGGAGAGTGCGGGCCAGCGACTGCGCCGAGGAGAAATAGGCCAGCGCCGGCGGAGGATCGTCGGGCCCGAACTCGCGCACATCCTTCACGACGCCGACGATTTCATGGGATCCCGACGAAAACACCAGCCGGTGTCCCAGCGCATCGCCGCCGGGCCAGTGCCGCTTGCTCAGCGTCTCGTTGATGACGAGGACCCTGGGGGCGCCCATCCGGTCGGCGGAGGTGAACTCGCGTCCCTTCGCGAGGGAGATCTTCATCGCGCCGAGGTATCCCGGCGTCGCGGTGCGGTATTGCAGCACCGGACGGCGACCCTCTTCGGGAACCGGCTCACCTTCGACGTAGTAATAGGTGCCGCTGCCCCCGGCCATCGGAAGCTGGGTCACCGCCCCGACCGCGCTGACACCGGGAAGCGCGGCCAGTCTCGACTGCAGCGCGTCCTGCACAGCGCGCACCCGCGACGTGTCGGGATACTCACGGGCCGACAGGGAGACCGAGAAGGTCAGCGCATGCTCCGAGTCGAATCCGAGCGGTGTGTATTGGAGCCGCAGCGAGGCCTTGACCAGGAGACCGGCCGAAATCAGAAGCACCAGCGCGAGGGATATTTCCGCGACGACCAGCGAGGCGCGGAGCCGGCCGTGCTTGAGACCCATCGAGCCGCCGCGTCCGCCATCCTTGAGCGGATCGGTCAGGCTGCCTCGGGTCACCTGAAACGCGGGAGCGATGCCGGCGAGAACGCCGGTCGCGACGATGACCACGAATCCATAGAGCAGGACTCGGGCGTCGAGGCCGAGCTTTTCGACTCGGGGAAAATCGGCCGGAATGAGGGTCGCGAGCCATTTAATGCCGGCAATCGAGAGCACGAGGCCGAGCGCGCCCCCGGCGGCGGCGAGGATCAGCGATTCGGTCAGCATCTGCCGGATCAGCCGGCCGCGGGCGGCGCCCAGCGCGGAGCGGACCGCCAGCTCGCGGTTTCGCCCCGCGGCGCGGGACAAGAGAAGATTGGCGACGTTGGCGCAGGCGATCAGCAACACGAAGGTGACCGCCACCATGCAGATGAGCCCGGCCTGCCGCGCCGTCTCTTCCACCACAGCGTCCTGCAGCATGATCGCGTGGGCGCCCATGCCGAGGTTGGAAGACGGATACAGCGCAGCGAGGCGCGAGGCGATGCCGGCAAGCTCGGTATTGGCCCGGTCGAGGGAGACGGCTTCCTTGAGCAGACCGAAGACATCGTAGGAGTGGTTGCCGCGATCGGCGTCGGGGGGAATCTCGAGGGGGGTGTAGATGTCGCTTGCGCCTTCGAACCGGAACCCTTTGGGCAGGATGCCGACGATCGTGAACTGCTGGCCGTCGAGGCGGATCGGCTTGCCGACAATTCCCGAGTCGGCCGCGAACCGGTTGCGCCAGAATTGATCGGAGAGTACGACGACGCGCCCGCGCCCCGGCGTCTCTTCTTCCTGATTGAAGAGCCGGCCCAGGGCGGGCGTCACCCCCAGGAGACCGAAGAAGTTCGGGCTGACCCGGGGTCCGATGACCCGCTCGGGGCGATCCCCATCCGCCAGGTTGTAGCTCCCGCCTCCGTACGCCGCCAGCGACAGCGTCGTACTCTCCTTCCGCCAATCCACGAAGTCGGGAAGGGAGATGCTGCTCTCGTTCCATCCGCGCTCTCTGTTGTCCGACCAGACCCGCAGCAGCCGCGCATGGTTCGGATAGTCGAGCGGCCGGAGCAGCAGGATGTCCACCCCCGCGAAGAGGGTGACGTTGACCGCGACGCCGAGTGCGAGTGAGAGAGCGGCGACCGTGAAGACGCCGGGAGCCTGGCGCAGCGAGCGGAAGGCGTACTTGATGTCTTGGAGCAACGCATCCATGGGGCCCTGTGAGGGATCAGGGATCAGGGATCAGGGGTCAGGGAGCAGGGGTCAGAGAACAGCCCTACGCCCGGAATCGATGCGCGGTTTCAGCATGCAACGTCTGAAACGGCCCTCTTCCTATCCCCTGACCCCCGACCCATGAGCACTGACCCCTACCTGTTGCCGAACTCCTTGGGGGGGCAGACTTGAGAAACAACCACCCAGCATGGAGCTCCGAATCGGTCATCTTCCCGGACTGGGGCCATGGCATGAAGAGCGAGTCGATGTCTGCGCCGACCGGCCGTTTCCCCTCGCGTAGCGCGCGGACGAAGTCGGCTTCGGACCAGGTCCCGATGCCCGCCGAAGTGAGATTCGATGGAGGCTTCCCGAGTCCTATGTTTCCGCCAGATAGCCCCGGCCCGTGGCAGCCGGTGCACCCGCCGGCATCCGCCAGGTATTTCCCGTAAACAGGCGTTGGCTCTTCCGGGCCGATCCTGGTCGGCGGAAACTCCCGGTCGACCGGTGGCAGGGAGCGGATGTAGGCGACGAGCGCTCCGACATCTTCATCCGACAGATACTGAAACGCCTCCGAGGGCATCACCCTGAGCGGCGTCCCGTCGTGGCGCAGCGCATGCCGAGTGGCCCGAGCGAAAGCCGCATCGTCGTAGTGCGGTCCGGCCCCGCCCTTCCCCGACGTGAGATTCGAGGCTACGAGGCGCCCGACGATAAGATTGTCTCCGAGGAGGTTCCCCCGAAGTCCTCACCGTGACAGGCGACGCATTTTCCGATCGCGATGGCGACGTGGCGGCCCCGGGCGATTCCGGCGGAATCGGCCGGCACCGGCACAGGACGCGCCGCCACCTCGTAGCGCTTGTTCATGCGCACCGAGGTCACGGCGTAGACGCCAACCAGGGCGACCACGAGGAGCGCGACCACCACCCCCAGCAACCAGGCCAGCCGCTTGAGCCAGATCATCTTTCTTCTCCCTCCGAATTGGTCGCCATGCAACGCTTTGTCCCCAGAAAGCATCAGACACTATGAAGCGGGAACGGAAACCTGGAGACTACGATGCTGTTGCCGAGAGATGAAACGTCGGACCGGGTGGAATTCGTCGACGAGCGCGGGATGCCGGTCGGCAAAGTGAATCTCCCCATGAACCCACAGTTATTCGGGCTGGAGAAGGGCACGGTCTACCTGCAGCGCCGGATCCCCGCCGGGGCCCCTCCTTCCGGCAACCCGGCCTAGGCCGCCTGACCCCTCACATGGTCCTTCCCGGGAGGTCACGCACCTAAATTCCCCGCGTGACCTTCCTCCACTTCCGATACCCGCGGTCCAATCTCGTTCAGTGGTTGTCCGGCGCAAGCCTGGCGCTGACCTGCGTGCTTTTCCCGCCCCCTGTGCAGGCGCAGTCCCCGCCCGCGCCCGATTCGTCGATCGTGAAGGAAGCCCGGCGGGCGCTCTCCGATGGCCGTCCATACCTCGCCTCCCGTCTTCTTGCCCCGCTGCTCGCCTCGCCATCGCCCAGGGATTCCACGACCGTGCTGCTCGCTGCGCGCGCCGCGGCGGGATGGGAGGCATGGGGGATCGTGGTCCGGCTGCTGGAAGGACAGCCTTGGCTCGATCGGGTGGAGGGAGGCGAGGGGCGGGCACTCCTCGCACGGGCGAAGGTGGAGCGCAGTGAAGACGCTGTGGGCGACGCCCGGGCCGCGGTCACGATCGCGCCCGCCGGTACGATGGGACCGCGATTGGTCACCCTCGCGCGCGCCTTCGACCGCGCCGACCAGATGGACAGCGCCGCGGTGGCCTACCGCCGCGCCGCGGAGCTGCTTCCCGGCGTCGGCGGCTGGCTCCT
This sequence comes from uncultured Gemmatimonas sp., assembly GCA_964535105.1. Lineage (GTDB taxonomy): Bacteria > Gemmatimonadota > Gemmatimonadetes > Gemmatimonadales > GWC2-71-9 > JABFSM01. The sequence continues at coordinate 30,510 of CAZHSO010000033.1, read as the reverse complement.
GCTCAGAGCCGCCGGGGTCGAAAGGGATTCTTCGGCGCGCCAGTCGCTCTACCAGCAGATCACCCTGCCCGCCGCGATTCCACGCATCCGGTGGACCGAAGCGGTCGCGCGGAGCCGAGCCGGCGATCCGGCCGGCGCCGCGGAGGTCTATGACGCGCTAGGCGCCACGCTCACATCTGTTCGCCTCCGCCTCCGGGCGACATCTCATCCCGATTCGCTCGCAGAAATCCGCCTTGCGCTGATGAGCCTGCTCGCGTCCCGGCGCTCGGCGGACGATGCACGAGCCGCCATCGCGCTGCTCGATGCCAACTTCGCTCCGCTCACCATCGCCGAAGAGCTCCAGGTTGCGCGCCGCGCCGCCGCAGTGGACCGCGCGGCCCGCTCCGCGGCGGGTTTTGCCCGCGTGGCAGCCACGAGGCCGCTCGCCGAAGCCGACCGCTACATCTATGGCACCGTGCTGGCGCTCCTCGGTCGTCATCGCGAGGCGATGGTGGCCTTCGCGTCGGTCAAGACGCGTCGCCTCCGCGCCGACGCGGACTACGGCAGGGCGCGAAGCCTCCTCGCGGTCAGCCGAAGCAGCGAAGCGCTGGTGCTCCTCAGACAGATTGCCGCGCGCTATCCGGCGGACACCGCGACCGCGGCGCTCGCGGGGTATCTCGCCGCGGAGCTCCTGGTGGACAGCCGCGACGATCCGGGAGCGCGCCGGGAGTTTCTGGCCGTCGCCCGGCGCTTTCCCCGAACCACCCACGGCTCCCGCGCCGCATTTCAGGCGGCGCTCATCGCCTTCATCGCAGGGGATGCGCGCAGCGCCGCGACCGAATTCAAGACGCTGACGGAGCGCCCGGGCGACCAAAGCGAGACGGCGGCGGCGCTCTACTGGTCGGGCCGCGCGCTCGAAGCGAGCGGCGACACGACGAGCGCCCGCGCCCAGTGGCGAGAGGTGTGGGAACGTTTCCCATCGTCCTACTACGTGCTTCCGGCCGCGGGCCGGCTCCGGCTTCCCGCGGAGTTGCCTCCGAAGGGCGAGCCGTTGCCGTCCGCCGATAGCGCGATCGCGCCGGTGCTCGATCGGGCCGCTCTGCTCGAGCAGATCGGTCTCCGGCTCGAGGCCCGCTTCGAATACGACCGGCTCGCGCGCGAGGCCGATGCCGCCCCGGCAGTGTTCGTGGGGATCGCGGCTGCCTTCGCCCGGCGCGGCTTCACCGCGCGCGCCTACCGGCTGGCACAGAAGAGTGGCGACGCGCGATTGCAGCGATTGATCTATCCGGTCCCTCGTCCCACCGATCTTTTCGAAGGGGCGGGCAAGGCGGGAGTCGACCCGCTGCTCGCCGCCGCCATCATCCGCCAGGAGTCGGGCTTCGAGCCCACCGCGCGCTCGCGTGCCGACGCGATGGGACTCATGCAGGTACTCCCGTCGGTCGGTGCGGCCCTGGCGCGCACCGAGGGGATCCGTGACTGGGATGCCTCCCTGCTCTTCCAGCCGGAGATCAATCTGCGATTCGGTCTCAGCCATCTGGCCCAGACCCTGCGCCGCTACCCCCGCCCCGAGCACGCGCTGGCGGCGTACAATGCCGGGAGCCGGCCGGTCGAGCAGTGGCTCGCGCTCCGGGGCGCGGAACAGGATCCCGAGGTGTTCATCGAGCGGATCCAGTACGTGGAAACGCGCGACTACGTGCGCCGGGTGCTGAAGAACCTCTCGGTGTACCGCGCGCTCTATCCTCCCACACCATGAGCGCGCTACCGGAGCACGATCCCTACCGGGCGCTTCGGGTTCCGGGATTCCGGCGCTATCTCGCCGGGCATGTGATCGGTACCATCGGGTTTCAGATGCAGGGCGTCGCGGTGGGGTGGGAGCTCTACGAGCGGACCCATTCGGCGCTCGCCCTCGGACTGGTCGGACTCGCGCAGGTCATCCCGCTCATCTTGTTCTTCCTGCCGGCGGGACATCTGATCGACCGGTTCGACCGGCGCCGGGTGGTGATGGTGGCCCTCGGCGGCATGGTGCTCGCGGCGCTGGGGCTCGCGGCAGTCTCAGTGAAGCAAGGCCCGATTCCTCTCGTCTACGGTTTTCTCTTTTTGAGCGGGACGGCGCGCGCCGTCTTTGGTCCGGCCAAAAGCGCGCTGTTGCCCGAGATCGTAGCGCTTCCCTCCTTCCAGAGCGCCGTCGCCTGGAGCAGCGGCGGCTGGCAGATGGCGGAGGTCCTCGGACCCGCGGTGGGGGGCGCTCTGCTCGCGATCACCAGGACCCCGGCGCTGATCTATGTCACCCATGCGGCGCTCGCGCTGATCTTCGTGGGATTGCTGCTTGGCGTCCGGCTCCACGCTCCGGGGCGGCCGGCGGTGGCGGTGTCGCTCGACTCGCTCTTCGACGGCGCGCGTTACGTGCTTCGCAGCAGAATTCTTCTCGCCGCGATTACACTCGATCTCTTTGCCGTTCTCTTCGGCGGAGCGGTCGCGCTCCTTCCCGTGTATGCGAAGGACATTCTGCAGGTCGGGCCGGCGGGGCTGGGGTGGCTTCTGGCGGCGCAGGCCATCGGCGCGGTCTGCACCACCCTCAGCCTCGCCCACAGACCTCCGCTCACGCGGGCGGGACCGGCGCTGCTCCGCGCGGTGGCATTGTTCGGGATCGCCATGATCGTCTTCGGCCTTTCCCGCTCTTTCGTGCTGTCCATGATCGCGCTCGCCACCGCCGGCGCCGCCGACAGCGTGAGCGTGGTCATCCGGATGACGCTCGCGCAGCTCGGAACGCCGAACCAGCTGCGCGGACGCGTTTCGGCGGTCAATTCTCTCTTCATTGGAACCTCGAATGAGCTGGGCCATTTCGAATCGGGAGCGCTGGCCTCGTTGATCGGATCCGTTGCCGCGACCGTAGTGGGCGGAGTCGGGACGCTGATCGTGGTGGGGGTCGTCGCGAGGAGATGGCCAGAGCTGGGGAGGATGGGGGAGATCGAGAAGAGTGTGAGCGGTGAGCGGTGAGCGGTGAGCGGTGAGCGGTGAGCGGTGAGCGGTGAGCGGGAATTTACCTGAGGATCGCGGTAGTTACCCGGGCGACGAGTGGGGCTCGCCGTAGGCGACGTCGGGCCGCGAGGGGGTCGCGTGAGGAACGGAGTAGCGTTGGCCCGCAGGCGCCGTGGGCGAGTCCCACTCTAGCCCCGGCGGGGAGACCGTTCTCAGCGCGACTACTTGAAAAGTGCCGCAAGCTCGGAAGCCTTGACTGGTCGCATTTCCGGCAGCAGCCCCGTCCGCCACGCCGCCTCTCCCAGCACCTCGTCCGGGCGGCGCCCCGCCGCGCGCAGCTCGCGAATTCCCGTCGCCTGATCGCGCTTGCCGAGCTTTGCGCCCTCCGGATTCATGATCAACGGATGGTGAAGGAAGGCTGGCGGGGTATCGCGGCCGAGCATGTCCGCGAGGAGGATCTGGCGTCCGGTCGATGCGAGCAGGTCGTCGCCGCGGACGACCAGCGTCACCCCCTGCCGGGTGTCGTCCACCGTCACGCAATGCTGATAGGTCCAGTTTCCCGTTGCGTCGCGCAGCAGCACGTCGCCGCATTGCTGGGACGGCGACTGGCTCTGCGGCCCAAGCCTACGATCGTCGAACGACACCGCCGCGTCACCCAGGACCACGCGGATGCCGAACGATTCGGTCAGCGGTAGGCGGAGGTCGCGGCAGGTTCCGGGGTAGCGCGGCTCGTCCCACTCCTCGGCCCCGTCGGCCGCCAGCTGGCGAACGATATCGGCGCGGGAGCAGCGGCAGGCGTAGACTTGGGACCGCCGCGCCAGGTTGAGCGTCGCGCGGCGGTACGCCGCGTCATGATCGCTCTGCCGGAGGGGCCGGCCGCGGTCGGGCGCCAGACCAAGCCACTCGAGATCCTCGAGGATCGCCCGCTCGTATTCCGGCCGGCTGCGGCCCCGGTCGTGGTCCTCGATGCGGAGCAGGACCGAGCCGCCGACGGCGCGGGCAACACCCCAGGTCCACACCGCGTTGGCCACGTGGCCCAGATGCAGGTACCCGGTGGGGCTCGGGGCAAAGCGGGTGACGGGCCGGGGCGGGAGAGCCGAAAGGTCGATCGGGGGCATTGGGTGCAACTTAGCCGCGCCTGCGACCCTCGGAACGGCCCGCGCATCCCATTTCCGTCACATCATTCACTCGAGACCAGGGAGTCGGTCGTGCCTAAGCCCAGGATCACTACGCTTTTCGGAACCGTGGCGGCGCTGGCCGCCGCCGGGTCCCTCGCCGCCCAGCAGAAGGCAGCGCTCGGGAAGCCGCTGGCCGAAACGGCAGAATCATTCACCACGATCTCCTCAATTCGAGAGCTCCCTTCGGGGAAGGTCCTGGTCGCGGACGCGCGGGACAAAATCGTTCAGTTGGTTGACCTGGCGACCGGCACCATGACGAAGGTCGGGCGGGAAGGGAGTGGCCCGGGGGAGTACGCCTTCGCCGGAACACTGATCGGCCTCCCAGACGGCACGACCTTGTTGCACGATCTCCTGAACCGGCGGTTCCTGATGATCAGCGCCGACGGCAAGGCGGGCGCCTTCCTGGAGATGCCGCGCCCCCCAGCGAGCACCGCCCCGGCCGGCGGGGGCGGGGCAATCGTGCTCGGCGGAATCACGAATGTGCGCGGGTACGATGCCCGCGGCCGGATCTATTTCGGCGGCTCGCCCTTCTCCGCGACGGGTGGCACGGCGGACTCGGTTCCCCTGCTGCGATGGGATCGGGTCAAGCCGGTTTTCGATACCGTCGGCTTTCTGAAGCAGCCCGCAGGCTCTGCCCAGAGCACCCAGCGCGGGGGAAACTTCCAGGTTCGCATCGGGAACAACGTGCGGTTTACTCCGACGGAGACCTGGGGGGTGGCGGCTGATGGGAGTGTAGCGCGTGTTTTCCCGGAACCATACCGCGTCGCCTGGTTGACCGGCCGGGGACAGGCGGCGCTCGGACCTGTCGTCCCATACACCCCGGCGAAAGTCACCGAAGCGGACAAGAAGGAAGTCATGGACGCGCAGCGGAGGGCACCGCCAACCATGATTGTCATGGGAGGTCCGGGAGGCGGCGCCCGGGCGGGCGGCCCGCCTCCGGGTGGGTTTCAGCCGCCGCCGCCGGAGTTCGCGGAGACCAAGCCGCCATACGATGGCCAGGGCGCGGTACTCGTCGCACCCGAGGGCGAAGTCTGGGTGCTCCGCACCCGTCCTGCGGAAGACAAGATGCCGACCTACGACGTTTTCGACCGGAACGGTGCGCTGGTGAAGAAGGTGAGCCTCAACCCGAGCAGCCGAGTGGTGGGGTTTGGGAAGGGCGTGGTGTACGTCGCACGGAGTGACGACGACGACCTGGTGTACCTGCAGCGCTTCGCACGGCCCTAGCCTCCGGGTGTGGGGGCAGGCCATACTTCGATCCGGAAAGGAATTCGAAGATGGCCGTCGCCCCCACGACCCCCTTTCTGCCATTTACACGAGAAGAGCTCGACCAGTCCATCCCCAGCCGCTTCAGGCGACAGGTTGCCCGCCATCCCGGCCGTCTCGCCGTTCACACCACCCACCATTCCTTGACATATGAAGAGCTCGACCGGCTCTCCAACCGGATAGCCCGGGCGCTGCTCTCCCGACTCGGTCCGACGGCTGAGGCAGTCGGCATTCTGATGGATCAGGGGGCGTCCCAGGTGGCCGCCATCCTCGGCGTGCTCAAGGCGGGAAAATTCTATGTGCCGATGGACGCCTCGTATCCACCCGCCTATGTCGACTCGATCCTGGCCGAAGCGGGAGTGGCGCTGGTCATTACAGACGCAAAGACGCAAAGACGCCAAGCGACATTTCACGACCTCGCGTCACATCCGTCGTCCGAAGATCCGGCCCTCGCGATCGCATCTGATTCTTTCGCGTACATCTACTATACGTCGGGCTCGACCGGCCACCCGAAGGGAGTCTGCGATACCCATCGGAATGTGCTGCACAACATCATGCGGTACAGCAACAGTCTTCAGATCTCGCCGGACGACCGTCTCACGCTGCTCCAGGGACCTGCCTTCAGCGGCGCGGTATCGAGCATGTTCGGCGCGCTGCTCAACGGCGCCACGGTTTTCCCCTATGACGTCAGGAAGGATGGGATGGGCCGCCCCCTGGGTGAATGGCTCTCCCGCGAAGAGATCACCATCTACCACTCGGTGCCGATGATCTTCCGGAGTGTGCTGACCGGAGGCGCGCGATTCCCCGGGATCCGGGTCATCCGCCTCGAGGGCGATGCGGCGTCGAAGACAGATGTCGCTTTATTTCGAGAGCACTTCGGACCGGACTGCCGGCTCGTGAACGGTCTCGGCACAACCGAAACCGGCATCGCCAGCCAGTTCTTCATGAACACCGATATTCCGCTCCCCGACGGCATCGTGCCGGTCGGCTATGCCACCGAGGACATGAACGTGATGATCCTCGACGAAGAGCACCGCGAGATGCGGCGGGGAGTCGCGGGCGAGATCGCGGTCAGGAGCGCGTATCTGGCAACGGGCTACTGGCGGCAGCCGGAGCTCACCCTCTCGCGATTCCTCCCGGGACCCGATGGCAGCGGCGAGCGTATCTATCTGACCGGCGACCTCGGGCGCATGCGCGCTGATGGATGCCTCGAATACCTGGGCCGGAAGGACAGTCACCCCAAGATCCGGGGACATCGGGTCGAACCGGCCGAGGTGGAACTGGCGCTCCTCAGCCTGGACGAAGTACAGGACGCCGTGGTCACCATTCGCCAGGATACGTCGGGAGAGGCTCGGCTGATCGCCTACCTCGTTCCGGTCGGAAGTCCGCCGTCACCGCTCGGCGAGGCGGCGCTTCGCCGAATTGTGGCGGGCATGATCCCCGACTACATGATTCCCGCCCGCTTCGTCCTGCTGGACCGGCTCCCGCTCACCGCCAACGGAAAGATCGATCGCCAGGCGCTTCCGCCGGCCGACCGGGGGTTCTCCGCCCCGTCGGTCAATCATGTGCCGGCGCGGAATCCTCTCGAAGCGCGGCTGGTGGAGCTTTGGGAAGAGCTGCTCGACCGGCGGCCCATCGGGGTCACCGACAACTTCTTCGCGCTCGGTGGCGACTCGGTGGGCGCCGCGGGGTTGCTCGTGGCGCTGGAAACGATCGCCGATCACGATCTCCCTCCCTCCAGCCTGGTCGATGCGCCGACGATCGATCAACTCGCCGGCGTCATACGGAAGGAGGGCCTGGTCCGGGCATCGGCGCTGGTCCCGATCCAGCCCCGCGGAACGCTGCCGCCCTTCTTCATGGTCCACGGCCACACCGGTCGTGTGGGCACCTTCGGCGATTTGCCCAGGGCCCTCGGCGCCGATCAGCGCTTCTATGGCCTGCAATCGATCGGGTGGTGGGCGGACCGGCGGCCCCACACGACGATCGAGGCGATGGCCGCGCACTACATCGAGGAGATGAAGAACGTCCAGGCCGCGGGGCCCTATCATCTCGGCGGGAACTCCTATGGAAGCGTCGTTGCGTCGGAGATGGCGCATCAACTGCGCGCCCGCGGCGAGGAGATCGCGCTGCTCTTCTTCATGTTCAACACTCCGGCCGATTTTCCCGGACTCGTCCCCCCCGCGGTGCTGCGCCGATTCCGCCGGCTCGCCCTGCGGCGCGCCCTGGCAGAGAGAATTCGAACCACCGAAGCGGGTCAGCGAATCGGGTGGCACGCCGAGCGACTCTGGCAGCTCGAGGCGAGTGCGCGGGTGCGATATCTGTTCCGGTTGATACGCCGGGTAGTCGCCCGTTCGGCGCGTGAGGTTGTCGTGGGCCGCCCCGCGACCGCGCCACGCCCACGAGCGACCCCCGGCCAGCCTCCGGTGTCCCAACTCAATCTTCTGGCGCAGAAGGCGTATCGGCCGAGACCGCTTTCGGGACGCGTGACGATGATCTTGCGCGGGGAGGACCGGTCGAGATATTCTGTCGACCCGGCCGGCGACTGGGGACAGGTCGCTGCCGGCGGCTATGACATTCACTTCGTCCCGTGGCGGAAGGGTCTCATATACCGGGAACCCCACGTGCGGGCGCTCGCGGAACACCTGCGAGCCGCCCTCCGGCATTCCACCTCCTGAGCGCCGAGCGTCACCTTCCTCACGGGGCCCGATGACCATTCCCGTTTCGCTTCCTCCCGAACCCGCCGCGCCGGCGCTCGAGGCGCTGCGCGCCGCCAATCGCGAGTTCGCCCGCCGCTATCCCGGTGAAGCAGGCGGCCGCCAGCCGCTGCACACCGTCTACGGAGGCGGGCACCTCTTCCGCGCCGACACGGCGGCCAAGCTCGGCGCAGTCGCGCTCAAGGCGCTCGAGGAATACGCCCCCGATAGCAAAGAATTCTCCCGGGTGGTGGGGATTCCCGCGGCCCTTGCCGACACGGTGTATCAGCGCGTCACCGCCAAGCTGCGGCGTGAGCCGGTCGAGGATTTCCGGATCGATTTCGAAGACGGCTACGGTAATCGCCCCGACGCAGAAGAGGACGACCATGCCGCCGCTGCGGGCGCGGAAGTAGCCAAGGGCCTCGCGGCGGCAGCGCTGCCTCCATTCATCGGCATCCGCATCAAGCCGCTCAATGAAGAGCTGCGACGGCGGAGCATTCGTACCCTCGACGTCTTTCTCACCGCGCTGATACGCGCGGGAGGGAAGCTGCCCGAAGGATTCGTCATCACCCTCCCCAAAGTGACCATCCCCGAGCAGGTGGCCTGGTTTGTCGCGGTGCTCGAGGAAGCGGAGCGGGCGCTCCGGTTACCTCAGGGATCGCTCCGATTCGAGATCATGGTCGAGACGCCCCAGATCATCGTCGACCGGTCCGGTCGCTCGGCGCTTCCCGCGCTGGTCGAGGCGGGGGCCGGGCGCATCAGTGCGGCGCACTTCGGCACCTACGACTACACCGCCGCATGCAACATCACCGCGGCGTATCAAAGCATGGGACACCCCGCCTGCGTATTTGCCTTGCAGATGATGCAGGTGGCGTTCGCGGGCACCGGCATCTGGCTCTCCGACGGATCGACGACGGTGATGCCGGTACCGGTGCATCGCGCGGCGCCGGGCGGTGTGCTCACAGCACCACAGGCCACGGCCAATCGCGCGAGCGTGCAGCACGCCTGGGCGCTCCACTACGCCGATGTGCGCCAGTCGCTGATTCTGGGGTTTTACCAGGGATGGGACCTGCATCCCGCCCAGCTCGCCACGCGCTATGCCGCGGTGTACACGTTTTTTCTTGAAGGACTCGATGCGGCGGGAAAGCGGCTGCGAAATTTCGTGGCCAAAGCGGCCCAGGCCACCCTGGTGGGAGACGTCTTCGACGACGCCGCGACCGGCCAGGGATTGCTCAACTATTTCCTCCGCGGCATCAACGCCGGCGCCCTGACCGAGGAGGAAGCCTCGGCCCGGACCGGGCTCACCCTTGAAGAATTCCAGAGCCGCTCCTTCGTGCGGATCATGGAAGGCCGCAGATAGGGTTCAGGGATCAAGAATCAGTGGTCACATGACAGCACAACAAAGTCACCAAAACGATTTTGAACAGCCGCGGACGCCGTTGACGGTGTGTCAGAACCGGTCGCCCACAGATATGCACAGATCACACAGATTTGGAGCAGCTTGTCTGCGAAATCTGTGAAATCTGTGGGCCCCTCGGCCCGGGAGCAGGGTGCCGGAAGACCGGACCCCTCAGCTCCGCGCGATCGTTCCCCGAATGAGGCCATGCGGCTCGGTGGTTGCGACGAAGATCTCGTTCGGATTCTCCAGCCCGAAGGGCGCAAGATCGACCAGCAGATGGTGCCGGTTGGGCATGGTCAGGTCGATCTCCAGCATCTCGGGGCAGGCCGAGAGCGCCGCGTCACCCATGGCGTAGAGGGTGTGCTGCACCGATTTGCTCTGATGCGCGGCAAAGGCATCCACCAGCGCCTTCCGCACCGCATCGAACGCGTTGTCGCAGGAGGAGGGGAAGCCGGAATACCGCCACCGCGCCGTCACATCGGTCGCAAAGATCCGGTCGGCGGTTTCCCGGAGCGTCGTGTAGCGGTCCCGCGGGAATCCTTCGAACCCCGATCCTGAAGTCTTGAGCAGCCCCAGCCCGTCGATCCCGGCTTCGATCTCCACCCCCTCGCGCGTCGCGGAGACCACCGCAACCCGGCGCTCCGCCGATCCACGGGTGAATGCGTGCGCTCCGATCCGGTCCCAGCGGTGCAGCAGCAGCTCGATCGTCACCCGGTCTGCCGCTGACGACGTCGCGAGGAAATGCCGCCCCAGCAGGTGGGCGAATCGCTCCGGCTCATCGAGGGCCGCGTCCTTGGCCAGGGCGAACACCGTGTTCTTCATGGTGTCGGTGGGCAGCACGTCGGTATTGATCCCTTCGGTATGCGCGGTCTCGAATCGCCCTTCCAGCCGCACCGCCACGGTGCAGTCGTGGATCCGGTGCTGCGCTCCATCTCGGACGACCTTGACCAGCCGGATCGCGGCTTTGCCGTAGGCGTCGCGTACCAGCCTCGCGCTCACCGCTCAGGTCCCCCGGTAGGTGGAATAGCCGTACGGACTGAGCAGAAGCGGGACATGGTAGTGCCCACCCGTCTCGGTCACCTCGAACTCCACCATCACCTCGGGAAAGAAGGTCTCGATACCCTCAGTCGAGAACCACGCCCCGGTGTCGAAGCGAAGGCGATAGCGGCCCGGTACCACGACCGCTCCCTCGGGAACCAGCGCTCGGGCCCGGCCGTCGGGGTCGGTCCGCCCCTTCCCGACCTCGGCGAATCCGCCATCGTGCTCGATCCGCTCCAGCGTCACCGCGAGATCCGCCGCGGGGCGGCCGCGTGACGTATCGAGCACATGGGTGGTGATTCGGTTCATCAGGTCCTCGCTCCTTCATCGGAAAACAGCTTGCGCAGCCGAAGCTGGGTGATCTTTCCGTGTTCAGCAGCGGCGATCCGGAGCTCCACGTCGGGCGAATTCTGCAATCGCGTCCGCAGATTCTCCAACACCTCGTCCGGGCCCTTGCCGCTCGCACAGACGATGAAGATTCGCCCGAACCTCCGCTCGTACTCCCGGTTGCCATTCGCCAAATCGGTCCGGACGCCTGCCGCCCCCCCTTCCAGCTTCCCCTGCTCTTCCGCGGACCAGGCGCGCGCCGTCTCGCTCACCGGCGCCGCGGCTCGCGATTCTCCGATCCGCGGATGCTGCGCAAAGGCCTCTTCCCAGTCCGTGGGTCCCGATTCCTGCCACGCGGCGTCGGCAGTCGAGAGGAGAGCATCAACGCTGACGTACGGGCGGCGGGACAGGACTCTGCTCACCCAGCGTGAGGAACCACAACAACTCCGCATGCGTTCTTCGGCATCCTCGCCGGCGAGCGCATTGAATTCGGCAACCTTCATCGTGGGGGTGCGACCACTCCGAAGAGCCGCAGCCGCGCGATCCCGCCGTCGGGATAGATGTTGAGCCGCACGTGCGTCGCGGGCCCCGCCTTGCCCTGGGGCTCGAATTCGTGCCGCGCATCCGGATCGAGCGGGGTCTCAGAAACCAGCGTGGTCCATCGCATTCCCGGTCCCACCAGCGACTCCGCCGAGGCGCCCTCGGCGTCGCACCATTGCAGCATGCAGCTCCCGGGGGCGTTGCCCTTGTACCAGTCGGTATCAATCTCGATCCGCTGAATCACCCCGCGCGCCGCGAGGCGGACGATGGTCCAGTCATGTCCGGGGCCCCGGCGGCGTTGGGTTTCCCATCCGTCGCCCATGTTGATCGAGCGCCCCGGGAGGATGAGGTTCTGCCGGTGGCCGAAGAACATGTCGCTGCAGACGGGGACGAAGCCGCCGTGCTCCATCGCCGCGAGGTCGAGCACCGCTCCCGGGACGAGAAGTCGCGGATCGGGCCGCGGGTCGCCATGGACCCGGAGCCGGGCGACGCCGCCGTCGGGAAAGATGCTGAAGCGCAGGTGGGTGAAGCGCGCCGGGTGAGAGACCGGAAACCGGTTTTGGGTGTCGCCGGCAAGGGGTGAGCGCGCGACGATTTCCACCCAGGGCGCTCCACTCGTCTCCGCCAGCTCACGCGGATCGGACTCGTCATCGGGCAACTCGCAGGCTTCGAGAGAGCAGCTCTCCGGAAAATTCCCGCGGAAAAAACTCGTGTCGACCACGACGCCGTGAATCCGGGCCGGGATCCCGAGCCGGATCAGGCACCAGTCGTGGCCGGGGACGCGGCGGCGGCGAGTCTCCCAGCCGTCCATCCACTTGCCGCGGTCGGTGTACACGCCTTCGCGCCACTCCGGAGCCGAAGCCTTGAGCAGATCCTCCTTGGGCGCGAAAAACTCGTCGTTCGCAGCGAGCGCGCTGCCCCCGAGCCGCTGCGCGGCGACGTCGATGAGGTCGGTAAAGTCCGTCATGCCGGCAGAGGCTCCAGAAAGCGTCCTGCAGTGGACCTGTCGGGCGCGCCACGCCGAAAGACTTCGACTCCACGAAGGTACGTCGCTTCCACCACCCCCGCGAGGCGGCGCCCGTGATACGGCGTCATGGCGTGCCGGTGCCGGAGGCGGGCCGCATCGACCGTGAACTCGTCACCCGGATGAAACAGTATCAAGTCCGCGTCGCACCCGGGGACGATAGCCCCTTTCGTCGCGGAGAGCCCCGCGAGGCGGGCAGGCCCGGCGCTCATCCAGGCGACCAGTTGTTCGAGCGAGTATCCCCGGGCGCGGGCTCCAGTCCATGTCGCGGAGATTCCGATCTGCAGCGAGGCGATCCCGCCCCATGCCGAAACGAAGTTGCCGGTATCGCGCGACTTCAAGCCGGGAGGACAGGGCGAATGATCGGAGACGACCGCCACGAGCTCCCCGGCGGCGAGCGCCTCCCAGAGACGCTCCCGGTTGGCGCGCGCCCCGATCGGCGGTGCGCATTTGAATTCCGTCGCGCCATCGGGAATCTCTTCCGCCGAGAAGGTGAGATAGTGGGGACAGGTCTCGGCGGTGACGCGAGCACCGGCGCTTCGCGCGGCGGCGAGCACGGGGAGTGATTCGGCGGAAGCGAGATGGACCACGTGGATCCGGGCGCCATATTCGGCGGCCAGCGCGGAGAGCAGCCTGACCGCCTCCACTTCGGCGATCGCCGGCCGGGAGGCGAGCCAGGTTGAATAGAGGCGCGGATTGCCCCCAAGCGAGCCGGCGCCCCGGACCAGTAGTCCGGGAAGCTCGGCGTGCACCATGAGTAATGCGCCGAGCCGGGAGAGGATCGGAAGGGCTTCGCGAAGATCGCGTTCGGTGACCGAGGGGAATTCCTCCACGCCGGATGGCACCAGAAAGCACTTGAAGGCTCGGACGCCGGCGGCGTGAAGCTCCGGCAGGTGAGCGGAGTTTCCGGGAACGACGCCGCCGATGAAGCCCACATCCACCGCGAGCTTGCCCCGGGCGGCAGCGCGCTTGGTCTCGAGGGCGGCGACGGTGGTCGTGGCGGGGATGCTGTTGAGCGGCATGTCGAGAAGGGTCGTGACGCCTCCCGCGGCGGCCGCGCGCGTGGCGCTCGCGAATCCCTCCCACTCGGTTCGGCCCGGTTCATTGATGTGCAGGTGGGTATCCACGAGTCCGGGGAGGATCACGGCGTCACCTGCGTCGATTACCGCGATGCCGGCGCCGACATTCTCGTACTTCTCGACCGCGATGATCCGTCCCGCCGCCACATGAACTGCCGCCGGCCCGGATCCTTCGGGTGTGATCACCCGTCGACCGCGTAGAATGACGTCCGTCATCCGGGGGTGGTATCACTCCAGAAGCGGCGCAGCAAATTGGAGGCGACGTTGCGCCGGTAGGCGGCGCTGGAGCGCCCGTCGTCGATGGGATGGATCTCGGTGTCGAGGACACGCACCGCGTCCTCGATGCCGGCGCCGCTCGCGAGTGCGGTCTCGGTCTTCGGCAGGCGCACAACCGTCGGCGCCACACTGCCCAGAGCGATGCGCGGCGCCGGCGAACGCACCGCCGCCATCACGACTTTGGAAATCGCCTGCGCGGCGCGGGTGCCGACCTTGCGAAACCACTGGGGGCCTTCGATCGGCCCGATCTCCACCGCCGTGATGAGCTCGTCGGGCCGGCGGCGGCTCTGCCGGTACCCGGTGTAAAACTCGGCAAACGGGACCCGGCGCTCCTCACCGGCGCTTCGCAGCACGACCACCGCCTCGGCGGCCGCGAGCACAGGGAGGGTGTCTCCAGCCGGCGAGGCGTTGGCGATGTTGCCGCCGAGTGTCCCGCGATTCTGAATCTGCATCCCGCCGATCTCGCGCGATGCCTGGATCAGCATCGGCAGCCGCCGCTGCACGTGACGGGAACGGATGATGGCGGTGTAGGTGGCCAGTGCGCCGATGGAAAGCGTGTCGCCCCGCATCGCGATGCGCCCGAGTGGGCCAAGTCCCCAGAGATTGACGAAGCGGCGAGGCTCCAGCGTGCCGAAATTGAGAGACACGTACAGGTCGGTCGCGCCGGCCAGAGGGACGACGTCCGCTTCGTCCCGCAGCATGCGCAGGGCGTCCACGACGGTGCGGGGCTGCAGGAGCTCGATCGACGAGACAGCGGTTCTCATGGCTTCCGGACCGCGCGGTAGATCGCTTCATACCCCGTGCACCGGCAGAGATTCCCGGCGAGCCCGGTGCGAATCTTGTCGAGCGAGGGGCGGGGACCGAGGGTCACGGCGGCCATGATCATCCCCGGGGTGCAGATCCCGCACTGCGCTCCCACTTCATCCATGAAGGCGCGCGGCAGCGGATGATCGGATGCAAGCCCCTCGATCGTGGTGACCTCGGCGCCTTCGACCTGGGCGACGGGAATGATGCAGCTGCAGACCGCGGCCCCGTCGATCAGGACGGTGCAGGCCCCGCACTCTCCCTCGCCGCACCCCTCCTTGGTCCCGGTGAGGCCGCATGCCTCCCGCAACACATCCAGCAGCCGGGCGGCCGGATGACATGCGAGGTCCTGCGGCGCGCCGTTCAGCGTGAAGCGCACGCCGCCTCCATGACCGCCTCGGGGAGCGCCGGGATGGACCGGATGTCGAGGCCGAGCTGACGAATCGCGTTGACCAGGGCCGGTGCGGGGCCATCCATCGGCAGCTCGCCGAGCCCCTTGGCTCCCGAGGGACCGCCGGGATAGGGATTCTCGAGGAGTACCACGTCCAGCCTCGGCGTATCCAGCGTGGTCGGAATGATGTAGTTGGTGAGCTGCGCGTTGGCCATGAGCCCGTCGCGCATCGTGACCTGCTCGAGCAGCGCGTATCCGACGCCCTGCGCCGTGCCGCCTTCGATCTGTCCCCTCGCGAGGGCGGGATGAATGGCCTTTCCCACATCGGTCACGACGGTGATCCGGCGCGGGCGCACCTCCCAGGTATCGCGATCGAGCTCCACCTCGGCGACATCGCACCCCCAGCCGTAGGTGGCGTAGGCATCGCCCCGATACGCTTCCTCGTCCCAGCGAATCCAGTCGGGCTGCTCGTATTGCCTGGTCACGACCATCGGCCCGTAGTGGCCGAAGTACTCCGCGGGGGGCATGCCGTCGAGCCGCCCGCGCATCTCCATCGCGGCGCGCTCGAGGATTCCGCCCACAATCATGCAGGTGCGCGACGCGACGGTGGGCCCGCTGTCCGGGACGACGCTGGTGTCGGGCTGCGCGACTTCGACCTGCTGGTACGGAATGCCCAGCGCATCGGCGACGATCTGCGCGTGCATGGTGCGGGTCCCCTGACCGATCTCGGTGCTCGAGGTCAGGATTCGGACGCCTGTCGCGGTCAGCTCCACCGAGGCGCGCGACCCGAGCTTGAGCTCGCCGCTCCCGGTGAACCCGGAGCCGTGGTAGTAGAGCGAGAGACCGATACCCCGGTCGGTGCCGGCAAAGGCCTTCCGTTTGCGGCGGTATCCCGACTTCCGCATCGCTTCGCGCAGCACCTGGCGGGCGCTGCAATCCTCGCCGAGCCGCTGGCCGGTTGCCGTGGTGTCGCCGGGCCGCAGCGCATTCCGCTCCCGGAGCCGCGCCGAATCCATCCCCAGCACTTCGGCAATCCGCTCCATGTGTACTTCGATCGCAAATTCGGTCTGCGGAGCGCCGAAGCCGCGAAAGGCCCCATTGGGCGGTGTGTTGGTGAACATCGCCCGCGCGACAATGCGGGTGTTGGGACAGCGGTAGGGCCCCGCGGCATGAATCGCCCCGCGGGAGAGCACGACGGGAGAGAGGGTGACATAGGCGCCGCCGTCCAGAATCACCTCGACATCCATCGCGACCAGGCGTCCATCCTTCGAGAGTCCGGTCCGGTGCCGGACGATGGAGGGATGCCGCTTGGTCGTTGCCTGCATGTCCTCCACCCGGTCGTAGATGATTTTGACCGGACGCCGGGCCTTGAGCGCGAGGAGGGCGGCATGCCCCGCGAGAATCGACGGGTACTCCTCCTTCCCGCCGAAGCCGCCGCCGGTCTCGGTCTGCACCACCCGCACGTGGGTGACCGCGCTCCCCAGCAGCGTCACCAGTGCCTTGTGTACGTAGTATGGGCACTGGATCGAGCCGTACACCGCGATCCCGCCTTCCTCGGGGACGGCAATCACGCCGTTGGGCTCGATATAGACGTGCTCCTGGTGCCCGGTGCGATAGGTCCCTTCGACCACCACGTGTGCCTTCGCGAAGCCGGCGCTGAGTCTTCCCTTCTCGATCAGGATGTCCTTGAAACTTTGGGTGGACTGCTCCGGATCGTAGATCGGCGTGGCGGGCTCGTAATCGATGTGCACCGGAGCCGCGAGCAGCTTTTCCCGGTCCTCGTGAGCGAGCAGCAGGACCGGCTCCGCCGCATGGCGCACCTCGCGCTCGACCAGACAGGGCTGATCCTCGGTGAGGAGGGCCACCACATTCCGTCCCGGGATATCGCGCCAATCGACGATCGTGAAGCCGGCGGGATCGAACTCCCGCCGGACTTCTCGAATGGTTCCGCAGGCGATGGTGCTCCGGACGGTGCGTCCGTGAAGCATCCCGGGAAAGACGATGTCGTCGGCGTAGCGGGTTGCGCCCGTGGCTTTGCCGAGGCCGTCCTTCCGAGGTACGCTACGGCCCACGGCCGGGGGCTGGGAGCTGGGAGCTGGGGGCTGGTGAACAGCCATTACTCACCAGCCCCCGGTCCCCAATCCCTAACTCCCAATCCCCAACCCCTAGCCACCAATCGGCACCGTCGGCTTCGGTCCACCCCATTTGTTGTACCAGCTCATCATATAGAGCTGGGTCCGCATCCAGTTGCTGGGCCGGGAGCTGGTGCCGTGCCACTCGTTCTCGAACCGGAGCAGCACCGCCGGGATGCCGCGCATCTTGAGCGCCGAGTAGTACTCCTCGGTCTGCGGCATCGGGGTGCGCTGGTCGAGCACGCCGGTCATCAGCATCGTCGGCGTCTTGACGTTGCCCACGTACATCAGGCTCGATTGCTTGAGCCAGGCCGCCGGATCCTCCCAGAAGGGCTTCTCGAAGAAGTTGTAGGTGAAGAGCGGGATGTCGGTCTGCCCCGCGAAGCTGAGCCAGTCGATGACGGGACAGCGAACCGCGGCCGCGGCGAAGCGGTCGGTGTGCCCGATGACCCAGCTCGAGAGCACGCCGCCGCCGGAGCATCCGCCGACGAACATCCGCTTGTCGTCGATGTAGCCCCGGCCGATTGCGGTATCGACCCCCGCCATCAGGTCGTCATAGTCCACGCTCGGATAGGCGCGGAAGATGGCGTTGCCGAAGCTGCTCCCGTACCCGGTGCTGCCGCGCGGATTGGTGTAGAGCACCACGAAGCCGTTGGCGGCAAAGTTCTGAAACGAGTAGTTGAAGCCCACGTTGTACATCGCGTGGGGTCCGCCGTGGATTTCCAGGATCAGCGGATACTTCCGTGACGGATCGAACGTCGGCGGCTTGACCAGCCAGCCCTGGATTCGCGCGCCGCCGGTACTGGTATACCAGATCTCCTCCACTTCGCCGATCCGGGTGCCGGCCATCAGATCGGCGTTGACCTCGGTGATCTGCACGAGGCCGGAGGGCTTCTTGAGATCGATCCGGACCACGTCGGGGGGGAGCGAGGGATTGGTGCGCACGGCAAAGGCGATCCCCGTCTTCGCGATCGTCGGCGCGGCGATGAGGTGGGTCCCGGTGGTGACCTGGCGCGGAGCGGCACCGAGCGCGGCGTACCAGAGGTTGCCGGCCCCGCGATCCTGCGCCACGAAGTAGATGCCTTTGCCGTCGGGAGCCCAGGTGACGCCGGCAGGGTCGCGGTCGAGCCCCTGGGACCGCAGCGTGATCCCGGAGCCATCCACATTCATCGTGTAGAGATCCTCGGCGCGGTAACTCACTGCGCCCGCCGGTGCCCCAGTAAAGGCGACGAGCTTGCCGTCAGGGGAGATCACCGGCCCCGACCAGCTTCCGTCCTGGGTGGTGAGTCGCCGCGTGGAGCCGGTCGCGAGGTCCACCGCATACAGATTGGAGCGCCGGTATTGCCGTTCCGCGTCGGGAGCGTCATTGCCATCCACGACGACGGTCTTTCCGTCCGGCAGCCAGGTAAAGCCGACCGCCCCGGGAATGCCGTTCCCGCGCGGACCGACGCTCCAGTCGCCCCGGGTGATTTGCCGGGGGGTGCCGCCGGTGGCCGGCACCACGAAGAGATGGGTATAGCCGTCGTCGAGATACCCGGTCCGGTCGGCGCGGTAGTGCAGACTTCCGACGATGCGGGGCGCCTTGGTCCACTGCGCGCCGGACGGAGCCGATGGGAGATCGATCTTCCAGTCGGGATCCTTGGCGACGAACATGCTGAATCCGATCCACTTGCCGTCCGGCGACCAGCTCGGATTCGCCGGCGGCATCATCGCCCGGGTCACCTGGGTCACCGCTCCCTCCGCGTCCATGTAGCGGATGTGGAGCTGGTTGCCGCCCGGTTCGCCCTCCATCAGGAAAGCGATCCGCGTCCCATCGGACGACCAGACCGGGCTCGAGCCCTTGCTCAGAAAGCGGAGCTTTCCGCCGTCGGCGTTCATGATCCAGAGCGTCGACTCGAAGGTGTCCTTGATCTTGTCGACCGACCGCCGGGTGAAGATCACCTGGGAGCCATCGGGGGAGACCTTGGGCTCTCCCACCGTCTCGTAATCCAGATACCGGCCAACGGTGAGCAACGTGTCGGAGGGGCGCTCCTGGGCACGGAGCGGCATCGCCGCCGGGGCGGCCGCGAACAGGAGCAGGGCGACGTATCTCATCAGCGTGCCTCCGTGAGGGCGTAGAGCAGGTCGACGTAGAATTTCTCGATCATTGACGCTTTCGCTTCTGAATCTCCAGCTGCACTCGCGCCTGTATCATCTCGATCCCGATCCGGTTGAATCCTCCCTCGGGAATGATGAGGTCGGCGTACCGCTTCGAGGGCTCGACGAACTCCAGGTGCATCGGCCGCACGGTCGCGAGGTACTGCCGGATCACATCGTCCATGGTGCGGCCTCGCTCCGCGACATCCCGCTGGAGCCGGCGGATGAAGCGGACATCGTCCGACACATCCACGTAGATCTTGATATCGAAGAGGGGCCGGAGCCGGGCATCGGCAAAGAGCAGAATTCCGTCCACCAGGATCACGCTCTTCGGCTCGGCGTGCTCGGTGCGCGAGGCCCGGGTATGGGCCGCGTAATCGTAGGTCGGCTTGTCGACCGGATGCCCCTCCGCGAGAAGGGTGAGCTGCCGTACCAGCAAGTCGGTATCGAACGCGTCCGGGTGATCGTAGTTGACCCGCTTCCGTTCCGGGAGCGGCAGGTGAGAAAGATCCCGGTAGTAGGCGTCCTGGTCGATGAAAGCGGCATCCACACCGGGGAGGTCGTAGATCGCCCGGGTGACGGTGGTCTTTCCCGATCCCGAGCCGCCGACGACGCCGATGATGAGCGGACGCTCGCGGGCCACGCTATTCCGCCTCGCCGGTGGTCTCCCGTTTGTGCTCGCTCGCCACCTTGCTCGCGACTTCCGCTGGCGCCTCGGCGTATCCATGGAACCGCTCCCGGTGGGTACCCCGGCCGTGGGTGATCGAATGCAGCGCGGTCGAATACCGGTACAACTCCGCCCGCGGCACCAGAGCATTCACCTTGGTGAGCCGGCCGTCCTGCTCGGTGGAGAGGATCTGTCCCCGACGGGGCGAGAGATCTCCGAGCACGTCGCCGAGCAGATCGGACGGGACCCATACCTCCACGGCCATGATGGGTTCGAGCAGCACCGGCCTCGCCTTGATGCTCACGGTGCGGAACGCCAGAATCCCGGCCATGCGGAACGCCATTTCGCTCGAATCGACGTCGTGGTACGAGCCGAAATAACATTCCGCGCGAAAATCGACGCAGGGATACCCCGCAATCGGACCCCGCTGCATAGCCTCCTGGATCCCCTTGTCCACCGCCGGAATGAATTTGTTGGGGATGACGCCGCCGACGATGTTGTCCACGAATTCGTAGCCGGAGCCGCGCGCCAGCGGAGAGATCCGCACGTGGCAATCGCCGTATTGGCCGCGGCCGCCGCTTTGCTTCTTGTGTTTGCCCTGCCCTTCGGCCATCCCGCGGAAGGTCTCCCGGTAGGCCACCCGGGGCCGGGTGAGCTCGGCGCGCACTCCGTACTTCCGCGCCAGGCGTCCGAGCAGAATCTCGAGATGGCGCTCGCCCATGCCGTGGATCAGCGTCTGCCCCAGCTCGGAGTTGTATTCGAACTGGAAGGTCGGATCCTCTTCGTGGAGTTTGTGCAGCCCCGCCGCCAGCTTGTCCTCCTCGCCGCGCTGCTTGACCATGACCGCCGAGGTCGCCTCTCCCTCGGGGAACTCCAGCGGGGGAAGGCGGACCGGGTGGTCCCTCCGCGAGAACGTGTCACCGGTGTGGGTGTCCTTGAGCTTGGCGACCGATCCGATGTCGCCGGGATGAAGCTCAGCCACTTCCTGTCGTTCCCTTCCCTGCTGGACCGACAGGTGGTTCAGCTTTTCGGCGACGCTGTGCTCGGCATTCCACACCTCGTCACCGTTCTTGATCGTGCCGGTGTAGATCCGGAAAATCGAGACATCACCGACGTGGGGCTCCGAGACCGTCTTGAAGACCCGGCCGACGAGTGGCGCCTCCACCGGCGGCGTGAGCTCCGAGGGAGCGGGGAAGAGCTCGACCAATTCGGTGAGCAGGGGCCGGACGCCGTGTTGCAGCTCGCCGCTCCCGCAGAAGAGCGGGACGATCTCCCCGGCCAGCATCGCCTTCTTGATCGCGGGCACGACCTGCTCACGGGGGATGCTGTCGCCCGACAGGTATTTCTCGAGGAGCTCGTCGTCGGTGGCGGCCACCGCCTCGGTGAGCTGCTCTGCATAGCGGGTAAACGCCTCCTGGTACTCCGGCGGCACCGGTACGTCTTCATATTCCCCGGCCTTGGTTCCCGGCTTGAACAGTTGGCAGGTCTGGGTCAGGAGATTGATGATCCCCCGGAACTGCTGCCCATCCCCGACTGGAATTTCGATTGGAAGGACCTTCGGGGTCAGGTGGTCCCGAATGTCGCTGAACACGCGCTGGAAATTGGCGTGCTCCCTGTCCATTCCCGACACGAAGAGGATGCGAGGCAAGTGATAGTGGTCACAAGCGTTCCAGCATTTTTCGGTGCCGACTTCGACCCCGCTCACCCCGGAGAGGACGACCACCGCGGCATCGGCGACGGAGAGCCCGCAGACCACTTCGCCGAAGAAGTCCAGGTACCCCGGGGTGTCGAGAAGATTGATCTTCACATTCATCCACTCGGCGATGCCGACGCCGATGGAGATGGAATGCTTTCGTTCGATTTCGTCGGGTGAAGTGTCGGTGAGCGTGGTGCCGTCCTTGATGGAGCCGTGGCGGCGACTCGCACCGGAAATGAAGGCGAGGGCATCGACCAGCGTCGTCTTGCCACTCGCCCCGTGGCCGACGAGGGCCACGTTCCGAATAGCGTCAGGGCCGTAGATCTTCACGGCCGCCTCCTTTGGTCTCGGGGATCCCGATTCTGGCTCGCCCGGAGGGGTTTGTCAAACGACCCCGGCGCAGAACCCGGGGGGTATGGCCCCGGGAAGGTTCCGTGGTAGATTATCGGGCATAGGTGACGCCGGCCACGGCGTCGCGGATCGAAGCCCGGCCCCCCGGGACGACGAGCCGGATCGTGGCCGTATCCTGATCGCTCCGGTCGAACCAGACCAGGGCGTGGGCTACGGTCACATTTCTATTTAGGGGTATCCCGTGACGCGCGCCACCCCGGAGGACGTGTCACTCGACCGGCGCCGGCTCCTGGAGGCGTTGCAGCGGGTGGGTGCGGGAGATTTCTCGGTGCAGCTGCCAACTACCTGGACCGGGATGGACGGCAAGATCGCCGACACCTTCAACGAGATCGTCTCCGCCAAACAGGCGCTCATGGAGCAGCTTCGCGAAGCCGACCGCCGGAGGGACGAGTTTCTCGCCCTCCTGGCCCACGAGCTCCGCAATCCCCTGGCGCCGGTCATGAACGCCGTCAACATCATGCGCACGAAGGAGACCGGCGATCCCGATCTCGTCTGGTGCCGGGAGGTGATTGAGCGGCAAGCCAAGCAGCTGACCCGGCTGGTGGACGATCTCCTCGACGTCTCGCGCATCACGCTGGGCAAGATCAAGCTTCGTCCCGAGCGGGTGGAGGTTGCCACGGTCATCGCGGGCGCGGTGGAAATCAGCCGTCCCCTCATCGAGTGGCACCGCCACGAGTTCACCGTGTCCATGCCCGAGGATCCCATCGCGATCAACGGCGACGCGGCCCGGCTGACGCAGGTGGTGGCCAACCTGCTCAACAATGCCGCGAGGTATCAGAACTCAGGCGGCCGGATCGAGCTGCTGGTCGAGCAGGCGGGACCTGAAGCCGTCATCACGGTACGGGACTGCGGCATCGGTATCCCGCCGCACATGCTCTCGGAAGTCTTCGAGCTTTTTTCGCAGGGCGAGCGCGGCCTGGACCGGTCGCAGGGCGGACTCGGGATCGGGCTGTCGCTGGTGAAGACGGTGGTCGAGATGCACGGCGGGAGCGTGCGCGCCGGGAGCGAGGGTGTGGACCGCGGCAGCGAGTTCGTGATCCGGATTCCCTGTCTCGGTCCCGAGGAATCGAACGGACGGCAGGTCGCCCTCCGGGGCGCGGGTCGTGCCATCCCGCCCCGCCGCATTCTGGTCGTCGATGACAACAAGGACGCCGCCGAGAGCCTCGCGATGCTGCTGTCGCTGAGCGGCCATCAGGTGATGGTGGCGCACGATGGCGCGCTGGCGCTCGGGATCGCCGCCGCCGAGCGTCCGGAGGTGATCCTGCTCGACATCGGCCTTCCGGGAATGGACGGCTACGAGGTCTGCCGCCGGGCGCGCGAGGAGGGACTCACCGATACTCTTATCATCGCGATGACGGGATACGGCCAGGACCGCGACCGCCAGCGCAGCAAGGAAGCGGGCTTCGATACCCATACCGTCAAGCCGGTCGAGCTTGACCATCTCATGGAGCTACTCGCCTCGCACAGCTAGATTCCCCGCATCCCCTCTGCCCGACCGATCCAGTCATCCTTCGGAGCTTCGCATGGCGCACGCGACGGTCCCCCTCACCCGCCGCCGGTTTCTGGAAACGAAGCGGCGCGATGCGTGGTGGATCCAACCGCTCGTCGTTTTCATCATCCTCGGGAGCTTTCTGGTCTACGCGACCTGGGCCGCTTTCCAGAATGCGCACTACACCTTCGGCCCCTACCTCTCGCCATTCTACAGCCCGGAGATTTTCGGAGGCTCGCCCCACGCGTGGCTGGGCCCGAAACCGGGGTGGTGGCCCGGCTGGGTGCCGTTCAGCCCGGCACTCCTGATCCTTCCCTTTCCGGCGCTCTTCCGGTTCACCTGCTACTACTATCGCGGGTCGTACTACAAGGCGTTCTGGGCCGATCCGCCGGCGTGCAGCGTCGGCGAGCCGCGCAATTCCTATCTGGGCGAGGGCTCCTTTCCGCTGATCCTGCAGAATGTGCACCGGTATTTCATGTTTATCGCGGTGATTTTTCTTTTCATCCTCGCCTACGATGTGTGGAAGGCGCTCTGGTGGACCGACCATGCCACCGGGGCGGTCGAGTTCCACGTGGGCCTCGGGGCGGTGATCCTCGCCGCTAACGTGGTGTGCCTGTCCGGATACACGCTGGGGTGCCACTCGTTGCGGCATATTCTGGGAGGCTTTCGCGATCAGTTCTCCAAGGGCAAGGCGTTCCGGACGCCCTACGCATGCGTGACCTGCCTCAACTCGGCGCACCCACGATGGGCCTGGGTGAGCCTCTTCATGGTGGCGGGGAGCGACGTCTACATACGATTGTGCTCCATGGGGATCCTGACCGACCCGAGGATCTTCTGATGCCGGAGATCCAGACCTTCGATCACGACGTGCTGGTCATCGGCGCCGGCGGCGCCGGGCTCCGCGCCGCGATCGAGGCGGCGGCGAAGGGTGTCTCGGTCGGCCTCGTCTGCAAGTCGCTGCTCGGCAAAGCGCACACCGTGATGGCGGAGGGCGGCGTCGCCGCCGCGCTCGGCAACGTCGACGACCGTGACAATTGGCGGGTGCATTTCACCGACACGCTGCGCGGCGGCCAGTACCTCAACAACTGGCGAATGGCCGAGCTCCACGCGAGGGAGGCGCCCGACCGGGTCAGAGAGCTCGAAGCCTGGGGAGCGCTCTTCGACCGCACTCCCGACGGCAGGATTCTGCAGCGGAATTTCGGCGGACACCGGTATCCCCGGCTCGCGCACGTGGGCGACCGGACCGGACTCGAGATGATTCGCACGCTGCAGGATCACGGGATCCACCAGGGCATCGACGTGCACATGGAGGTGACGGTCGTCACGCTCTTTACCCGCGAAGGGCGGGTGGCGGGGGCGCTGGCGTACGACCGGGAGCGCGGCCGGCTCCGGCTCTTCCGCGCCCGGGCCATCGTCATCGCCACCGGCGGGGTGGGCCGGGCGTACAAGATCACCAGCAACAGCTGGGAGTACACCGGCGACGGGCAGTCGCTCGCGTTGCAGGCGGGTGCGGCGCTGCAGGACATGGAGTTCGTCCAATTCCATCCCACCGGGATGGTGTGGCCCCCGAGCGTGCGCGGCATCCTCGTCACCGAAGCGGTGCGCGGGGAGGGTGGCGTCCTCAAGAACAGCGACGGCCTCCGCTTCATGTTCACCGACATTCCGGAGAACTACCGGGCCCAGACCGCGGATACTCCCGAAGAGGCGTGGCGGTATGTGACCGGAGACAAAGACGCGCGCCGCCCACCCGAGCTGCTGACCCGCGACCACGTCGCGCGGTGCATCGTGCGCGAGGTGAGGGAGGGACGGGGCAGTCCGCACGGCGGGGTGTTCCTCGACATCGCCTGGATCAAGGAGAAGCTTCCCAAGGCCGCCGAGTATATCAAGAAGAAGCTCCCCAGCATGTACCACCAGTTCAAGCAGCTGGCCGACATCGACATCACCAGCACGCCGATGGAGGTGGGTCCCACGACCCACTACATCATGGGCGGGATTCGGGTCGACGGCGACTCGCAAATGAGCACGCTGCCGGGGCTGTTCGCCGCCGGCGAAGCGGCGGCGGGTCTGCACGGCGCCAACCGGCTTGGCGGCAACTCGCTCTCCGATCTGCTGGTCTTCGGCAAGCGCGCGGGAGAGTACGCCGCGGACTTCGCCCGGGCGCACCCCGCCATCGCGCCGGACGGCGGGGAGGTCAACGAGGCCGCGCGCGACGCGCTCTCCCCCTTCGACCGGCCCACCGGCGAGAGCCCGTACGCGGTGCAGCACGATCTCCAGGAGATGATGCAGGATCTGGTCGGCATCGTGCGGACCGAGCCCGAAATGATCCGTGCCGTCGAAGGACTGGTGAAGCTCCGGCAGCGCGCGGCGCGCGTGGGCGTGACCGGCAACCGGGAATACAATCCGGGATGGCACACCGCCCTCGACCTCCGGCACCTGCTCACCGTGTCCGAGGCGATCGTCTCGGCGGCGCTGGCGCGCAAGGAAAGCCGGGGCGGCCACTTCCGGAACGACTTTCCCGAGAAGAGAACGGAGTATGCCGGATTCAATTTCGTGCTCCGGCCCGGCGCGGACGGCGGGATGGAGCTCGACAAGGAACCAATCGCGCCGATGAGGGATGATTTGAAGCAGCTGGTGGAGGAGTACAAATAAATGGCTAGCGCGACGTTCCATCTCTTCCGCGGCGAATCCGGCACCGGGCAGCTCGTCCCCTACGAGACCGAAATCTCCGAGGGGATGGTGGTGCTCGACGCGGTGCACGAGATCCAGGCCGCCCAGGCCACCGATCTCGCCGTGCGCTGGAACTGCAAGGCGGGCAAGTGCGGCTCCTGCTCGGCCGAGATCAACGGCAAGCCGCGCCTGATGTGCATGACCCGGCTCAACGAGCTCGACCTCACCCAGCCGGTGACCGTGGAGCCGATGCGGGCCTTTCCGCACCGCAAGGATCTGGTCACCGACGTGAGCTGGAACTTCCGCGCCAAGATGAAGATCCGGAAATTCACTCCCCGGGCGCCCGACGCGCCCGACGGAACCTGGCGGATGCAGCAGGAGGACGTCGATCGGGTGCAGGAATTCCGGAAATGCATCGAGTGCTTCCTCTGTCAGGATGTCTGCCACGTCCTGCGAGACCATCACCTGCACGAGGAATTCATCGGGCCCCGGTACCTCGTGCACGTGGCCGCGCTCGAGATGCACCCGCTCGACACGCTGGACCGCCGGGAGGAGCTCCGGAAGGCGCACGGCATCGGCTATTGCAACATCACGAAGTGCTGCACGACAGTATGCCCCGAGGGGATCAAGATCACCGACAACGCAATCATCCCGCTCAAGGAGCGGGTGGTCGATGACGCGTTTGATCCCCTGGTGAAACTGGTGTCGATTGTCATGGGGAAGGGGGAAGGGGGAAGGGGGAAGGGGGGGTAGCTCTACCCTTCCCCTTTCCCCTTTCCCCTTTCCCCGCGTCTCCCCTTCCCAGCTCCGAAGGAGCCGCACATGCGCACTCGCCTGCTCGCCGCTACCCTGCCGCTCCTCTTCCTGCCCCAGACCCGCGGGGCCGATCCCAAGCTCAAGCAGGAGGCCATTGCCGGGGTCGAACAGCGAGCCGTCAAGCTCGCGGCGCTGAGCGACCAGGTCTGGGCCTTTGCCGAGACCGCCCTCCGGGAAACGAAGTCCTCGTCACTGCTGGCCGATTACGCCGAGCAGCAAGGTTTCCGTGTCACCCGCGGCGTGGCGGGAATGCCGACAGGGTTTGTCGCCGAGTTCGGAAGCGGCCGGCCCATCATCGGCATCATGGGGGAGTATGACGCGCTGCCGGGGATCTCCCAGAAGGCGGTGCCCCAGCGCGAGGCGCTCGCCGCCGGCGCGCCGGGCCACGGCTGCGGTCACAACCTGTTCGGGGTGGCGAGCCTCGGCGCTGCCGCCGCGGTCAAGGATCTGATCGCGAGCGGCAAACTCAAGGGCACCATCCGCTTCTACGGCACGCCGGCGGAGGAATCGGTGGGCGGGAAGGTGTACATGATCCGGGAGGGCGTTTTCAAGGATGTCGATGCCATGCTGGTCTGGCATCCCGGTGATCGCATCCAGGCCGACAACAGCAGCAGCCAGGCGATCGTGGATTTCGTGGTCGAGTTCCGCGGCAGGACGGCGCATGCGGCGTTCGATCCATGGAACGGGAGGAGCGCCTCCGACGCCAGCGAAGCCTTCGTCAATGGCGTCAACATGCTGCGCGAGCATGTGCGGCCTTCGGTGCGGATGCACTACGTCGTCCAGCGGGCCGGCGACGTCCCCAACGTCGTCCCCGACTACGCGAAGGTCTGGATGTGGGTGCGCGACTCCAAGGGAGCAGGGATCGAGCCGGTGCTGGCGCGGGTGCGGCAGATCGCCGAGGGGGCGGGCCTCATCGCCGGAGTCGAGTCCAAGCTCACCGTGCAGGCGGGCGATTACGAGATTCTGGTGAATCACACCGGCACCCGGCTGCTCGACCAGAATCTCAAGTGGCTCGGGCCGATTACCTACACCGCCCAGGAGCAGGAGTTCGCCAAAACCATTCAGCGCGCAGTGGGCATCGAAGAGCGCGGGGTGGTGGGAGACGTGCAGCCGATGATCGACCCCGCGCCGACTGCGCCCGAAGGCGGCTCGACCGACGTGGGCGACGTGAGCTGGATGGTGCCGACGATCAATCTCACCGTCACCACGGGCGTCTGGAACTCACCGTGGCACGCCTGGCCGGTCGTGGCGACCGGAGGGATGTCTATCGGGCACAAGGGGATGGTCTACGCCGCCAAGGCGCTGGCGGTGACGGCAATCGATCTCTTCGTCGATCCGGCGATGCGCGACGCGATGCGCGCTGAATTCACCAAGCAGACGCAGGGGTTCGTGTATAAGCCGTGGATTCCCGCGGGGCCGCCGCCGATACCAAAGTGAGCGGTGAGCGGTGAGCGGTAAGCAGGGCACACCGCGCGGGCTCGGGGCGGGCTGGCCTCCGGGGGCGCTCGAGTTCGCTGCGCTCACTAGCACCCCCGTCGTCAGCCCGCTCCCTTTGTCCGCTTAGGAGGCAGTTCCCGCTCACCGCTTACCGCTCTCCTTCCCCTTTCCCCTTTCCCTCTTCCCCGCCAAGCCCGGTCTTGGCCACCAGCTGCGCCGCGAGCACCGTCTGAATCACCGCCACGATGTTGTTGGTCGCTGAGTTCGCCGCACCGCCCGCCTCGCCGCCGCTGATCGTCACCAGCCGGGCCTTGGCCAGCGCGTCCGCGATCACTGGGGCGATGTCGGGAATCATTTCGATCTGGCGGTACTTGAAGTAGTTCTCCCCGCCCTGCCGCACCGCCTCATTCACCATGCGAATACTTTCCGCGGTCGCCATGGCGATCGTCCGGATCTTGATCGCCTCTGCCTCGGCGCGCGCGGTGGCCTCGATCTTGACCCGCTCCGCGTCCGCCTTGGCCTGTGCGATCTGGGTGGCGTCGAGCTCCGCCGCGCGCTGCACCCCCAGCGCCTCCTGCCGCTTGGCTTCCGCCTGGGCGACGAGCGCCGCGTTCGAGGCCTTGGTCTGCTCCAGCTCACGGGTCGCATCGGAGATGGCCCGCTCCGCTCCGAGCTGCGCTTCCTTGGCGCGACGGTTCTGCTGCGCCGTCGCGATGTCCGCATTGGCCTGCGCCTCGGCAGCGGATTGCCGCCGCCGGGCCTCCGCCACCTCCGATTGCACCACCTTGATGTTGAGCGAGTTGAAGACCAGGCCAAGATCGGTGAGCTCGCGTGAGCACGCCTTCCGGATGATGATGGCGAGGGGATCGTCTTCCTCGCTCTCCGAGAGCTGCAGGTCGGTGCTGCGGCCGCTCGTTTCCGCCGGCAGGGTGACCTTGACCCTTGGCGCCGTCTTGGCCGAGAAGAGCTGGTCCTGGGTGAGCAGATTGAGGGCGCGGCGCCCGGAGCTCGACAGCAGGTCGGTGATCGTGTTGAGCTGGTCGGCCTCCGGCTTGGCAAAGTACCGGTTGGCGGCGGTTTTGATCATCGTGTCGGTGTCGCCCACCGACACGATCGCGCTGGCCAGCACGCGGATCTTGATCGGCCGGGGCACGCCGTTCTCGTCCATATCGGCGGTCTGGTCGGTGATGTCGAGGTCGACATTGATCACCTTGCTCGAGATCGTGGTGCCGGTGGTGAGGAGGGGGATCTCCTTCGATTTTCCCGGACCGCGGTAGATCACCGTGGATCCCTGCAGCCAGCTC
Organism: uncultured Gemmatimonas sp.; assembly: GCA_964535105.1. GTDB lineage: Bacteria > Gemmatimonadota > Gemmatimonadetes > Gemmatimonadales > GWC2-71-9 > JABFSM01. Next base: position 785 of record CAZHSO010000033.1, on the reverse strand, counting down.
ACCAGCCGGATCGTGCCCGCCTGCACGTCGCGCAAAAAGGCGGACACGATGAGCGGGAGCAGGCCGAGCACGCCCGCCACGATGGCCAGGATGATCAGCGTTTGACTCATGGAAGTGCCTCCGGCGGGCGCGGGCCCGCATATGAGACGGTACACCGGTTGCGGGCGGCATCGATGTCCTCGACGCGAAGCAGATCGCCACTACGGATCCGCCGGGCGCTCCCGCGCTCCTCGGGAATCAGGGTGCCGAGGAGCTGCACGACCTGGCCGTCGAGCTCGATGCGGACCAGCCCCTGCCCCTGGGCGTCGAAGTCCATCACCGCAAGCGCGTCTTCCATCACCGCGCTTTCCAGCATGGTGGCCGGGCGCGATTCGAACCGGAACAGGAATTTCCAGACCGGCCCCACCAGGAAGCGCTCGAAAAGAACGCCCCCCGCGATCGCGACGAGCGCGGTGAACGGCTCGGCGAGGAGGGGGTCGGCGAGGAGACCGGTGGCGCCCACACCGACGAGAACGCTGAAGAGGAGCCGGGGCGAGAGCAGGGCGAGGAGGTGGGAGAACTCGCCGCCGGTATTCCCGGTGTCGTGACCCGATGCATCGCCGCCGTGGTCGCCCGTGTGGCCGTGCCCAGCGTGCCCGTGCCCGGCGTGGCCCGCATGACCATTGGCACCACCGTGGTGGGCGTGGTCTCCGCCGTGGTGGCCGAAGCCAAGTACCGCCATCACGACCAGACCGGTCATGCCGAGCGCGAGACAGAAACCGTAGGGGCCCATAGGGTGACGGGAA
>CAZHSO010000032.1:0-34953 GCA_964535105.1 uncultured Gemmatimonas sp. | reverse complement strand
AACCCGGCCATCCGGCCGGGCTTGACAGGGCACGCCACTTCACAGAAATCTGTGGATTCCACCGCCCCCGCGCAGGAACGAATGCTCGCAGGCGCGGGGTGTTTTCGCGCGACACGGCGGCCACGCGAGTTTTTCGGTGCGGATGCGCGTGATGCTGTGACTGGTTGTTCCTTGGGCACGTCCGATATTGCCGGATGCCACTCGCACTTCCCCCGGCGCCGGCGCAAACCCTTCTCCTGGAACACTTCGGCTACGCCGAGTTCCGGCCGCTGCAGGCCCGCGTGATGGCCGCACTCGACGAGGGCCGGGACGTGCTCGCGGTGCTGCCCACCGGGGCGGGGAAGTCGATCTGTTTCCAGATTCCCGCCCTGCTGCGCGCCGCGCCGACCATCGTCGTCTCACCGCTCATCTCGCTGATGCAGGACCAGGTCGCCGCCTCGCGCGCCCGGGGCATTCCCGCCGAGGCGCTCAACAGTACTCTTGATGCCGGGGCGCAGCGCGCGGCGCTCGACCGGATTACGCGCGGCGAGGTCCGGCTGGTATACACCTCACCGGAACGCCTGGGGCGTCTCGCGGCCGATCTCGAAACGCGAGGTTGTCGCCCCGCCTTGCTCGCGGTGGATGAAGCCCACTGCATAAGTGAATGGGGCCCCGATTTCCGGCCTTCCTTTCGCACGCTTCGGCGTCTCCGCGCCCAGCTCGGGTGGCCCCAGGCTATCGCACTTACGGGCAGCGCGACACCTGCCGTGCGCCACGAGGTCGTGCGCGCCATCGGCCTTGGAGGGGCGAGAGGACTGGGTGTCGTGCTCGGATCCTTCGACCGCCGCAATCTCTGGTTCGGTGTGGCGCGCGTCGGAAACGAGCGCGAGCGCTTCGCCGCACTAGTGGACGCACTGCGCTGGCAGCAGGCGCTGGCCATCGTCTATGCCCCCACGCGGAATCTGGTCGAGGAGATCGCTCGGGTGCTCCGGGAAGCGGGGTTCCGCGCCGCGGCCTACCATGCAGGGCTGGCCGCACCGGTTCGCCGCGAGGTGCTCGAGCGCTTCATGGCCGACCGCGTCGGGGTGATGGTCGCGACCTGCGCTTTCGGCATGGGCATCGACAAACCGGATGTCCGGCTGGTGGTGCACTGGACGCTGCCTCCCACCCCGGAGGCCTATTACCAGGAGTCGGGACGAGCCGGCCGGGACGGCGGGCTCGCACGATGCCTGCTGCTGTACCGTCCCGGAGACGCGGCGTTGCCCCGGCGGCAGCTCGACGTCACCTTCCCGAGCGAGCCACTCGCGGAGCGGGTCTGGCGCGGCGAGCTCGACCCGGCGCGCGTTCCCGCCAATTTGCGCGCTTCGCTCGAGCGGCTGCACCGGGAGCTCCGGCCCCGGGGTGGCACAATCGACTGGAAACCGGTGCGGCTCCGCCGGATCGCCGCGCTGGCGCGAATCGAGGTCATGGATCGCTACGCGAGGAGCGCTGCCTGCCGGCGGCGCGCGTTGATCGGCTACTTCGGAGAGCAGCTGCCACGCTGCTCGGGGTGTGACGTCTGCTCCCAGAGCGCGCCGCGGCCGGTTTGCGATCCTGCGGCGGATCGTCGCCTCCGCCGCCTCCGGCTCGCGCTCGCCCATGTCGACTCCCCCTGGAGCGGATGCGCCATCGAGCCGGAGGTTCTCCGGCGTCTGGCCACCGATCCCCCTGCGAGCGCCCAAGCCCTGGCGGAAGTCGAGGGAGTGGGGCCTCTCGTAGTGCGGCGATACGGGCGGACCATGCTTGAGGCGCTTTCGGAGGACGGTTGAATGCTGCGGGAGGAAGTGACGTATCGCCGGGCCGTTCCCGCCGACGCGGGCGAGTTGGCCGCCTTCGGGTCGCAATCGTTCGTGGACGCGTACGGGAGCACCAACCCGCGGCGTGAAGTCGCGCTGTATGTCGCGCGCACCTACTCCGCCGAGCTGCAGCTGGCCGAGCTGCAGGATTCCGGGAGCTGGACGATTCTCGGGGATCGCGAGGGAGAGATCGTGGGCGCGGCCCTCATGCGGTGGCACGAACCCCCGCTGCCGATCGAGCCTGCGGGAAGGTGGGCGGAGATCAAGCGATTTTACGTCGGGCGCCCCTACTGGCGGACGGGAATCTCAGCGGATCTCATGTTCGCGGTGCTCCAGTCGATCCGGGACGGAAGGGGGAGCGGCGTCTGGCTCCAGGTGTGGGAAGACGCCGCCCCGGCCATCGGCTTTTACCGGAAGTGGGGATTTCGCGAAGCAGGACACATTCCCTTCATTCTCGGAACCGAGCCGCAGCGCGACCTCCTGATGGCGAGAATGCTGACTATCGAGTGAGCCGCCGCACCACCCAGTCGACCAGTGTCTGAAGCACTTCCCGACTCAGGCTGCCAGTCTTCAAGGCGGAATACCCAGCGGGATTGCCGTCGGGATCGGTCAGAAAGAGGTGATTCGTCTCGGGATACACGTGCATCGTCACGTCGCGATTTCCTCCGGCGCGAAAGGCTTCCTCGAGCACCGGCGCCTGGTCGGCCGTCACCTGCTGGTCGGTTGCGCCCTGGAGAATCAGCACGGGCGCCGTCACCCTTCGCGCGGTGGGCACGGGGTCGTAGTCGAGAAAAAACCGCATCCAGGGCTGGGCTGAACCCAGTGAATCGAGGGTCCGAAGCGCGACTCCGAGAACGGAGTCGCGCACCGCGGGAGAAACGTTCGGCGCGCGCTCCAGGGCGTAGCGGTTCTGAAACTCGAGGATTTTGCGGCCGGTGTAGCCGGGTCCCGCCAGGAGGACGATCCCCTTGAGCCGGGGATCTGTTGCCGCCACGAGCGGTGCAATCAGGCCGCCCTCACTGTGGCCGATCAGACCGAGACGAGCGCCGTCGATCTCAGGCCGGGCTCGCAGAAACACCAGTCCGGCGCGGATGTCTTCGGCAAAATCGCGGCTCGTCGCAGCTCCGAGTCCTGCTTCGGATTCTCCGAATCCACGATCGTCCATCCGCAGCACCGCGATCCCCCGCCGACCCAGCGCATCGGCAATCTCCCGGAACGGCCGGAAGCCCTTCACCTGGGGAATGGCCTCATCGCGGTCCTGCGATCCCGATCCCGTGATGGTGATGACCGCGGGAACCGGTCCGCGCGCGCCCCGCGGAAGGGTGAGCGTCCCGGCGAGCCGGTGTCCCATCGGAGTCGGCACCCTGACCGATTCCGCGGTGTAGGGCGCGTCAGAGGGCGCGGAGTAATCGGGCTTTGCCACCTCCAGCGAACGGCCGGCCGCGCCTTCGACGACCACGATGGTCAAGCCCTGCCCGGGAACGGTCCCTCCGGTAATCGATCCGTCCGCCGCGAGCGCGAGGCGGGTCGGGGCGCCCGCGAGGGTGACCACGATTGAGTCGATCCCGACCCGGTCCATCGTTACGGCAAAGGTCTGCCCCGCCGCAACGGCAAAGAACGCGAGCGCGAGACTGTCCCTTCCCAGCCGCATCCTTCGTCGGATCGCCAGCTCGACCAGCGCGAACGACGGATTGACGAAGGGCATGGCGCCTGACTTGGTCGCGATGCGCTGGGGCGGCGGGGCCGGACCGTCGAAGGTGACGAAGACGCTGTCCCCTGCGAAGACGATATGCGATCGCTGGCGCGCCGGGGCGCGGGGGGCGTCCGCGGCCAGCCGGAACTCGTTGTCGAACGCGGTGACCTCTTCGCCGGGGCCAAGGGTCGCGATGTAGTGCCAGCGTTGATTCCCGCTCCGGAAGAGCAGGTCGCCCTCGAGCCGGCCGGGAGATCGATTCACCTGCTCCACCGCGACCGTATCGGATCCGGCCATCAGGAGGAAGGTGCGGACGGCGCTCTGGGCGGAGGCCATGGGTGCGAATCCGAGGGCGCCGGCCAGCGCGAGAACGACGGTGAACCTCATGCGCAGTTCCTCCAGGGGTCGGCCGAAGTTTGTCCGGCCGGACTATATTTCCTCATGGACGATACACTCTATTTCACCGATCAGCACCGCGAAGTTCGCGACATGGTGCGCGAATTCGCCCGCACCGAAGTCGCTCCCGTCGCCCGCGAGCTCGATCGCGCCTGCACCTTCCCCTGGGAGAACATCAAGAAGATGGGCGAGCTGGGTCTCCTCGGGATTCCCTGGTCCGAGGAGCTGGGCGGGGCGGGGATGGACCAGATCTCCTACTACGTGACCATCCATGAGATGGCCAAGGTGGACGCCTCGCACGGGCTGACGATCTCCGCGCACACCAACCTCGGCACCTCCCCCATCGTCGAGTTCGGCACCGAGGCGCAGCGCAAGACCTACGTTCCCCTGCTGGCGGCTGGCCGCGTCATGGGGGGCTTTGGTCTGACCGAGCCGGGAGCGGGAAGCGATGCCGGCGGCACGGCGACCACCGCGGTAGACAAGGGAGATCACTTCGTCCTGAACGGCGCCAAGAGCCTCATCACGCACGCGGGAGTAGGCGAAATCTTCTCCGTCACCGCGCGCACCGACCCCGGGCCCGGTCATCGCGGCATCACCAGCTTCATCATGACGAAGAACACCGTCGACCTGGAAGAATGCCGGACGCTCGGTGTCGGGCATACCGACGAGCTGCCCAAGATCGCGGGTTTCACGGCCGGGAAGAAGGAAGAAAAAATGGGCTGGCGGGCCAGCGATACCCGCGCTCTCAATTTTCAGGATGCGATCGTCCCGAAGGAGAATGTGCTCGGCACCCGCGGCGAAGGCTTCGTGCAGTTTCTCAAGACGCTGGATGCCGGCCGGATCGGGATCGCGGCCCTCTCCCTCGGGATCGCCGAAGGGGCCTACGATGCGGCGCGGGAATATGCCGGTCTCCGGAAGCAGTTCGGCCGCCACATCGGAAGCTTCCAGGCCATTCATTTCATGCTCGCCGACATGGCGACCGAGATCGAGGCCGGAACCCATCTCCTCTACTCCGCCGCCCGCCTGAAGCAGGCCGGCAAGCCCTTCAAGAAAGAGGCGGCGATGGCCAAGCTCTATTGCTCGGAGCTCGCCATGCGGGTTACCACCAAGGCGGTCCAGATCTTCGGCGGCTATGGCTACACCGCGGAGTATCCCGTGGAGCGAATGATGCGGGACGCCAAGGTGTGCGAAATCGGGGAGGGGACGAGCGAAATTCAGCGCATCGTCATTGCCCGCCAGATCCTCGGCAGCGTGGTGGATGGGTAGGAACTAGGGAGCTGGGGCGCTTGGGAGACAGGGACGCCCCCCCCTAGCTCCCTAGCTCCCTATCTCCCTAGCTCCCTTGTGTTTAAGTTCCTCGCATGCGGTCACTGCGCTCGACGATCCGCGTGGTCAGTGCGGGGGACGTCAATGGACCCCTCCGTGCCGCCGCATTTCTGCTGTCTCGGATCCTGGGGATCCGAATTGCGCCACTCACGAAGGGCTGTCTTTCGAACAGCCGACCGCCCGAACCCACCGGCGGACCCTCACCGTCTCCGACAGGAACCGGCCTTACCGCGCCGGCCCCTGCCCGAGCGGGCGAGCGGCCCGGTGACCTCTCGCGGCGTTCTCCTTCGCCGGTCCGCCACCCCCGTCGGGGACGGATCATTCCGGCGCCTTTCGGACGACCCGACCCCCTCACGATGGCCGTCCGGAGAGCACTTTTGCCCCGCGAGACTGGCGGAGCCCCGGGTATGGCCAGGGAACGGTGGCGTGAAGCGCGAGATTCTGATCAACGGAGGCCAACGCGAAACGCGGGTGGCCATCCTCGAGGACGACCGGCTCGTTGAGTTGTTGGTGGACCGCGCCGATCAGCGGCGCATGGTCGGTGACATTTATCTCGGACGCGTGGATGCCGTTCTCCCCGGCATCCAGGCCGCGTTCGTCGACATCGGCCAGGAAAAAAGCGCCTTCCTCCACGCCTCGGACCTCCTGGAGCCCGACGAGGACGACGAGCCGGAGGACGAGGACGAGGACGAGGAGCAGCCGGATGAAGAAGCAGCCGCAGCGATCCCCGCCGCGGAAACCTCCGACAGCGGCCCCGGTACGGACGAGGAGCCGCAGAGGGGGCGGCGCGGCAATGGGACCCCCAAGCCCGAAGTACGCCAGCGCGAAGTCTCCTCCCGCCGGCAGCTGCCCGACATCGGCGAGATCCTGAAGAAGGGCCAGACCCTCCCCGTACAGGTCACCAAGGAGCCCATCAGCACCAAGGGGTGCCGGGTCACCGCGCAGATTTCCCTCCCGGGGCGGTTCCTCGTCTATATGCCCTATGCCTCGCGCGTGGGGGTGAGCCGCAAGATCGAGAGTCGAGAGCAACGTGCGAAGCTGCGCGAGATGGTCACCCGCCTCCTTCCCGAGGACGCGGGGGGTGTCATCGTGCGAACCGTGGCTGAGGGGGTGACGGAGGAGCACTTCAAGCGGGAGATCGACGCCCTCCTCAATCAGTGGCGCAAGGTCAAGCGGAAGCAGCTCTACGTGCGGAAGGCGCCCGCACTGCTACAGCGGGAAGCGTCCCTCACCCGCGGGCTCATTCGCGACGTGTTCAGCGACAAGGTGGACGCCCTGCACGTCGATTCGAAAGAGATCCACCATGAAGTCGAGCAGTACCTGGACGGCGTCGATCCGGAGCTCATGAGCCGGGTGCATCTCTACGAGGCGCCGCTACCACTGTTCGACAAGTACGACATCGAAACCGAGATCAAATCACTCTTCCGGGCCCGGGTGGACCTGCCGACCGGTGGCTCGCTCATCATCCAGCCGACCGAAGCGCTGGTGTCGATCGACGTGAACACCGGCCGGTATACCGGGAAGAAGGACCCCGAGAAGACGATCCTCCGCACCAATCTCGAGGCCGCCAGAGAAATAGCCCGGCAGCTTCGGCTCCGCGACCTCGGGGGCATCATTGTCTGCGACTTCATCGACATGGAGACCAAGGGGAATCGCGAGCGGGTGCTCCAGGAGCTGCGCGCCCACCTCGGCCGCGACCGGGCCCGGACCAAGGCGCTCGCGGTGTCCGATTTGGGTCTGGTGGAAATGACCCGTCAGCGGATCCGCGCGTCGCTCTACGCCTCGATGACCACTGATTGCCCCACCTGCAGCGGCTCGGGGCGAGTCTTCCGGCCCGAGGTGGTCACCCGACGTCTGGAGCGAACCCTCCGCCGGGTAGGTCATGAGCACAGAGAAAAGTCATTGTCGGTGCGGATCCATCCGGAGGTCGCGCTCTACCTCCTCGAGGAGGAGCCCAAGCTTCTGGCGACCCTCGCCAAGGCGAATGGGCTGGAGCTCGATGTGCGGGATGACCCGATGATGCACCTCGACGAGTTCCGGCTGATGAGCCGGCCTGCTGGGCGGGACGTGACGGAGCAATACGCCGTAGCCTGACGCTAGTCAACCTGATCCGTATCGATTTGTCCGGTGAGCCTGCGATTCAGGTGTGACCACGACATCCCGATCGCCAGAACGGCGCTCACCAGAATCAGGACGATCGTCGCGATCGACCTGCTCCCGGTGGGCGAGAGCAGTCCTTGGTCCACCAGGAGCCAGATCAGCGTTCCGAAGACGGCCACCACGAGCAGCGCCCCTTTGAGGCCGAGCGAGCGTTTCGTGGCCTGGACGCAAATCACCCAACCGACGATCAGGACCAGACCGGCGAGGACCTTGAGCGGCCCCGGGGTGCCGATCCCGCCCCCCGCGCCGAAAAGCGGCGCGAGCGCCCAGTGGTAAAACGAGGCGCCCCAGGGATTGAAGGTGGCGAAGACGATTGTGATCGCGAGGAGGAGACGGAAAAGAATCCCCCGTCCCCTGAGGGCGTCGGCGCTGACCATAAAGCCATATCCGGAAGGTGTGGAAAGGATCATGGCCCTCCTCGTCTGGCCGCGCAAGCCTTGCCTCAAACCAGCCCCCCATTTATAGTTACGGGCTCGTTTCGGACTACGACCAACCGGGTTGGAATCATGTACGCCATTTTTCGCGCGCAGGGAAAGCAGTTCAAGGCCGAGGAGGGGCAGACCATCCGGCTTCCCCGTATGGAGGTCGAGCCGGGTGCCACCGTCACCTTCGACGAAGTCCTGCTCACGGCAGATGGCGAGAACATCAGGGCCGGCTCCCCGACCGTGATGGGCGCGAGCGTCACCGCGGAGGTCCTGGGCGAAGTGAAGGGCGAAAAGATCTACGTGTTCCGCTTCAAGCGCCGGAAGAACATCCGGCGGAAGACCGGGCATCGCGCCAAGTTCACCGACGTCCGCGTCACCGGCGTCAAGGCAGGGAAATAGCATGGCTCACAAGAAGGGCGTCGGCTCGTCGCGCAACGGCCGCAGCAGCAATCCCCAGTACCTCGGCGTCAAGCACTTCGGCGGCGAGCGGGTAATCTCGGGGAACATCATCGTGCGCCAGCGGGGCACCAAGTTTCACCCCGGCAAGAACGTCAAGCGGGCCAATGATGACACCCTCTTCGCTACCGCCGACGGCGTGGTGAAGTTCGAGTGGAAGGACAAGGGGCGGCAGAAGATCTCGGTGTATCCGGAGGCTGTGGCCAGCTAGGGAGTAGCGAAGAGCGAAGAGCGAAGAGGGGCGCCCGAGACGGTGCCCCTTTTTTGTCGCCGCCTCGCTATTGGCTCTTCGCTCTTCGCTATCTTAATTGAAACATTCCGGTGCGACGACACGTCATTTCCGCACCACTACCAGGAGGGGATCATGGCTTCAATCTTCGACCGTCTGAACTCCGAGATCGACCAGATCGGCGATCGTGTGCGGACCGTCTTCGAATCAAGCAAGCTTCACCTCGACCGCAGCCGTCTGATCGGGCTGCGCAGCAAGGCCGCCTACAAGCTGGGCATGCTGGTCTACAAGAAGCAGCGGGGCGCGGAAATCAATCAGGGCGAGCTCGACGCCCTCTTCGCCCAGCTCGACGATATCTCGGCCAAGATCGCCACGATCGATCGTGAGCTGGACGAAGTCCAGGGCGATACCATCACCGTCGACGAGCATCCGGCTCCGCCCGCCGAAACCGCCGAAGCGGAGGTCAGCAAGCCGGCCTCGACGACGGTCTGATCCTCAGGGCAGCGGGAGCGCCCGGTACTTGTCGCGCAGCTCGGTTTCCCTGGTGCGCAACGGTTGCTCCCGCCCCTTGATGTAAACCTTTTCAGCGACGGCGGAGAACTCGAACGGGTCTCCCGACCAGATCACCACGTTGGCGACCTTGCCGGCCTCGAGGGTGCCGTAGTCGGTGAAGCCGAACGCCGAGGCCGGCATCGAAGTGACCGCTTTGAGCGCATCGTCCCAGCTCATTCCGTTCCGTACTGCGTTCCCCGCCGCATAGCGCAGGTTCCGCTCCCCGCCCGGATCTCCCTGGGCGATCACGACGTCCACACCGGCCTCACGGAGCAGGGTGGCGTTGTCGAGGCGGGCGCCGAGGCCGTCGAAGCTCGGGATATCCCGATTCGGCTCGAGAACGACCGGGACCCCGGCGGCGGCGAGGTCCTTGGCGATCTGCCACGCCTCGACGCCGTTCAGGAGCACGACGCGGAGCCGGTACTCCCGCTTGAGCCGGAGCGCGTTCTCGATATCGATCCGGCGGCTGGCCGACACGGCGAGGGGAACCTCGCCTCGCAGCATCGGGAGGAGCGCCTCCAGCTCCCTGGCCGGTGCCGAGAGCGGCTGGATCGCAGCGCGCTGGAAGTCCGCCTTGCGACGGGCATACTCCAGCGCATCGTCGAAGAGGCGGCGGACCCGCGCCATCGTGCCGGCCCGGCTTCCGCCCCCCGCCGCCCTGCTGTTGTCCGAGAGATCCAGGATCATCGCCGCATTGCGGCGCACGATCATGTCGTCAACCCGCTCCCCCGCGAGATTCACCGCCGGCGCCTGACCGGGGAAGAACGCCCCTCCGGGTACCAGCACCCCGCCGGTGATACCGCCGGTGCGGGCGATCGGAATGCTGAACGCGCCGGGATCGATCCCTTCGGCGGGATTGAAGGAGGGATTGATCTCTCCCTGCACGCCGCCTTCTTGTTGTCCGCCCAGCCCGGCGACGCCGAGGCCGGCGTTGGCATTTGCGTGAATGAACCCCGGCGTGATCCACTTGCCCGCGGCGTCCACCCGCGTTGCGCCCGCCGGGATAGCCACGCTGGCGCCCACTGCGGTGATTCGTCCGTCCTGGATGATCACCGTGCCGTTCGGAATCCGTGGCCCGGAGACGGGATAGACGGTGCCGCCTGTAATGGCGATGGCCGTTGACTGCGCGGCTAGCGGAGTCGCCGCGAGCGACAGGATCGCGTACAGGAGGAGTCCCGGCCCTTCGCTGCGCTCAGGGTGACAATCGCGTGAGTCACCCGGGCGATGAGTGGGGCTCGCCGTAGGGGACGTCGGGCCGCGAGGGCTCCGCGTGAAGGTGGGAGTTGCGTTGGCCCGCAGGACCCGTGGGCGAGTCCCACTCGAGCCCGGAGGTGAGAAACCGCTTTTCCCGTTGACGTATTTCATCGTCCGACTCCCGGCGCCGTCTGGCCGATGTTGAAGTCCGTCTTGTACTGGTGCGCCGGATCGAGCCGGTCGAACACCAGCCAGCCTTCGTTCCACACCTTCTCCGCCTTGGAATACACCGAGAACGGGTCGCCCGACCAGAGCACCACGTCCGCCATCTTGCCCGCTTCGAGCGTGCCGGTCCAGGCATCGAGACCGAGCACCCAGGCGGGATTGGCCGTGATCCATTTGATGGCCTGGTCCCGGGTCAGCGGGATTCCGGCCCGGACACCGGCGTAGTACGCCTTGGCCATGTCCTGGTTCATTCGCTGGATGCCGTCGGGACTGTCGGTGTGAATGACGGCTCGCGCACCCGCCTTGGTGACGAGCGCGGCATTTTCCAGAATGGGGTCGAAGGCCTCCATCTTGAAACCGCCCCAGTCGGACCAGACCGAGGCCGCTGTGCCATTCGCCGCGAGGAGGTCGGCGACCTTGTAGGCCTCGATGCCATGGTGGAAGGAGCGGATCTTGAATCCGAACTCGCGCGCGAGGTCCAGCATCTGAGCCATCTCGTCGGCGCGATAGCAATGGTTCTGGACCGAGATCTCCCCGCGCAACACTCCCGTGAGCGTCTCCATGCGGAGGTCCCGCCCGGGGGCCTCGCCCTTCCGGTCCTTTAGCCATTTGTCCCAGCGCTGCCGGTACTGCTCGGCCTGGATGAATGCGGCGCGGTAGCCTGCCATATTCCCCATCCGGGTCGAGGGCCCTTTACTCTGATAGACCCGCTTCGGATTCTCGCCGCAGGCCATCTTCACCCCGTAGGGCGCGCCCGGGAACTTCATTTCCTGCGCTGTGCGTGCCGGAACGAGCCGCACCGTCGCCGAGCGCCCGCCGATCAGATTGGCGGACCCGGGCAGCACCTGCATCACCGTCACCCCGCCTGCGATGGCGAGCGGAATCTGCGGATCCTGGGGCCAGATCGAATGCTCGGCCCACACCTCCGCAGTCACTGGATTGGTCGCCTCATTGCCGTCGCTCTCGGCCTGGGTGCCCGGCGCGGCGTACACCCCGAGATGGCTGTGGGTGTCGATGATGCCGGGGGTGACGAACTTGCCGCTTCCGTCCACGACCATCGCATCGGAAGGAGCGGTCAGATTCGCGCCCACCGCGACGATCTTCCCGTCGCGGAAAATCACCGACGCATTGGGAATCTCCTGGCCCGCGGCCGTCAGCACCGTTGCATTGCGAATGAGCACCGGCGGATTCGCGCGCCGCTTGTAGGTCGAGACGTACTGCGGACGGTCGTAACTCGTCGTATCGGTGGATGCCGGCGTTGCCGCGGCCGCCGAGACGGGCGCCGGTTGCGCGGGGGGCGACGATCGCGCGCCTGCGCCGGCACACGCCGAAGCAAGCACCGCGAGTCCTGCGGGAGACAACCAGCGGGTCATGACGCGCTCTCCTCGGGTGTAAGAACTGCCGGGCCGCTTCTCGGGTGATGCTACGGCACCCGCACGAATTCCAGGGGCTGACCGACGATGGCAATCTTGACCAGGGTGTAGGGCTTTGCCGTGGTCACCCAGAGTGTGAGCGGTGCCGCCGGTCCGGTCAGCTCCGCCTTGTAGGCCTCGACCGGCTTGCCGCCGATCGTCAGCGTCTCCACCCCGCTCACCGCGAGGGTCCAGGGCTTGATCTCACCCTGCCCGGCGCTCAGTACGTTGAACGTCCACTTGCCGTCGGGTCGCCATTTGAACCCGGGGATGAGGGCCTGGACCGCGTTGTCGTCGAGCGTTCCCTCGGTCAGCACGGTGTCGATGGTGAGCTTCTTGATCTGTCCGCTCCGCGGATCGGGACTGCTGGCGGTTCCCTTCGCCCGGCCCCCCGCGTAGGCCACATCGATCGCCACGTCCTGCCCCTGCACCTTGCCGACCTGCTTGACCGACTTCATCGCGCCGGCCGGGTCCATCTCGAGTGTGGTCGTCTGCACCACGAAGCCGCCGAGGCGGGTGTCCTCGACGTAGCGGAAGCCATCGGCGGTTTTGTCGAACACGCCCCGCATCCACCCCGCTTCGGTGCCGCTGAATCGGACGGCAAAGCTGTCGCGGCGCGACGCAAGCGCGGACAGATCGAGGTCGAGCCGGGCCGCCTTGGGGGAGAGGTCCGCCGGCGTGAGTGGCTTGCCTTCGGGATCCACGATCGAGACTGGAGCAATGTCCTTGATGCGGTCGTAGATCTTGGCCCCGTCGCCCACCACGAGGATGACGGCGGCGCGCGGCCGGATGGTCGCCCTGGCCACTGCCTGAGCTTGCGCGGCGGTGACGGCGCCGATCCGCACCCGATAGGTCTGCACGTAGTCGGCTGGCAGCCCATAGAGCCGGGCGTTGGCGACGGCCGAGGCCACTTGATCCGCCGATTCGATCGAGAGTGGATAGCTCCCGGTGATCGCGCCCTTCGAATCGTCGAGCTCCGCGAGCGGCACCGCCTCGGCGCCGATGCGCTCGAGCTGGCTCAGGAGCTCGCGGAGCGCCGAATCGGTCACCTCGGTTCGCACCTCGGTCGTCGCGCTGAACGAGCCGATCCCTTTCCGCCGCGTGTATCCCGAGTACGCGCCGTAGGTCCAGCTCTTCTGCTCGCGAAGCGTCATGAAGAGCCGGCTCGAAGCCCCGCCGCCCAGCACCTGGTTGGCGACGGTTGCCGCGTAGGTCCGCGGATCGGTGGCGAGATACGTGAGGTTGCCCACCACGAGGTTCGATTGCACCGAGCCGGGGCGATGGACCAGGATCAGCTCGGCGCTCGCGCGGATCGGAGTGGCGCGGAAGGGGGCGACCGCCGCCGCGGCACCGGTCCATCCCTGGAACGCGCGCAGGGCGTGGCGGCGCGCTTCGGCGAGCGTCACATCTCCCGCCACTACGAGCAGGGCGCCTCCGGGCCTGAGGCGTGAGCGGTGAAACGCCACGAGATCGGCTCGGGTGATCGCCTTGAGGCTCGCGGGGAGCTCGTTCCGGCCGTACGGGTGCGCGTTGTAGAGGGCACGACGGAACACCCGGTCCGCGATGGCCTCGGGTTGCGTGAGCTGCACTTGGAGCGACGACAACGACTGCGTCCGGAGCAGCTCCACTTCCGATTCGGGGAAGGTGGGGCGGACCACCGCATCACCGATCAGCTCGAAGGCGAGCGGAAGACTCGGCGTGAGCACGGTGGAGTTGATCGAGAGAAAATCCGCGCCGGCCCCCGCGCTCAGGGAGCCCCCCGCGCCTTCGATCGCTTCGGCCACCTGCTCGGCGGAGCGCTTCCCCGCGCCCTTGGTGAGGAGACCCGCCGTCATCGAGGCGAGGCCTTCCTTCCCGGCCGGGTCGACGCTCGAGCCCGCGGAAAACGACAGCGAGACGGACACCACCGGCTGCTTGTGACTCTCCACCACCAGCAGGCGGACGCCGTTGGCCAGCACGACTTCCCGGAAGGGCGGAAATGGCGCCGGGGTCAGCGGTCCGGGAGGCGGCGGAGTTTTCGGATTGGTCTGCGCGGTCACGGGTCGGGCAAGCGCGACCAGGGCGGTGAAGGCGACGCCACCTCGAAGGAGTCGGGTCATTGGGTGGCCCCCGCGGTGATGAGAATCGTGAGCGAGTTCTCCGGCCGGAAATACGTGGCCGCCACCCGCTTGATGTCCGCGCCGGTCACCGCCAGGAATCTGCGCCAGTTGGTGTTCACCGCTTCGGGCTCGCCGAGAAAGATGCTCGCGCTCTGCAGCGCTTCGGCCTTATTGAGCGCCCGTTGCTGCTGAATGATCAACTGGGTGCGGTAGCCGTTCTTGGCCTTGCTGAGCTCAGCCTCCGTCACTCCCTCTCGGGCCACCCGGTCAAACTCGGCGGCCAGCCCCGCGGCGATGGAATCCACTATGACACCCTGGTTCGCGATCCCGAGCGCAAGCACGACACCGGGTCCCCTGCGGGGACCGAAAGGATTGTTGAGGACGAAGGCGGCCTGCGCCAGCTTCTTCTCGCGGACCACGGTCTTGTTGATGCGCGAGCTTTCACCCTGCCCGAGGATGCTGGCGAGAAGCTCCAGCGCGGGCGTGTCGGCACTCTTGTACTCGGGGAGCCGATAGGCGAGCATCACCGCGGGAAGGTTAGCCTTGGGATCGGGCCAGGTTCGATGGATGGCGCCCGGTGAAAACGTGGCCTGACAGATCACCGGCGGCGGCGACTGGCCCCGCGGGATTTCCCCGAAGTACTGCTGGATGAGCGCCCTGGTCGGTGTCGGGTCGAAATCGCCGACCACCGTGAGGGTGGCGTTGTTCGGGGCGTAGTATAGGTCGAAGAATGCCTTCACATCCGGTGTCTTCGCGGCGTTCAGGTCGTCCATGGACCCGATCACCGAGTGGGCGTACGGAAAACAGGTGGCGCTGTCGGCGAGGGCGTACATGCCCTCGAAGATCGCGCCGGTGTACGGCTGATTGTCCACCCGTAACCTGCGCTCTTCCTTCACCGCCTCGCGCTGGTTGGTAAAGTTGGAATCGGTGATCGCGAGCGAGCGCATCCGGTCGGCTTCGAGCCAGAGCCCCAGGTTGAGCCGGTTCGAAGGAAGTGCCTCGTAATAATTGGTCCGGTCCTCCGCGGTGCTGCCGTTCATCTCCCCGCCGGCCCGCTCGATGTGCTGGAAGTGCTCCGCCTTCTTCACGTTGGCGGAGCCCTGGAACATCATGTGCTCGAAGAGGTGGGCGAATCCGGTCCTGCCGCGCGCCTCGTTTCGCGAGCCGACGTTGTACCACACGTCGACCGCCACGACTTGCGAGGTCCGGTCGGGCGCGAGGATGACCGTGAGGCCATTCGAGAGCGTGTAGGTGTCGAACGCGATGCGCGCAGGCTCCTGGGCACCCGCCGATCCGGTCGATCCGATCGAGGCAGCCAGTGCTGTCAGGGGCGCGAGCCAGCGTCGTGAGAGCATTGCATGAAGTCCTTGCTGAGGGCGAACAAAACTAGCGGACTTGCAACCGGTCGGGGTAGTTCCCGCAGAGGGCATCGACGCCGATCGCCGCGAGGTGCGCCGCCGTGGTCGCATCGGGGACGGTCCACGCGATGACCTCTCCCCCTCTACGATGGACCGATTGAACGAGTTCCGGGTCGATCAAGTGCCACTCCTGCCAGAGAGCGATCGCGCCGGCGGCGAGCATCGGCGCCACCGGATCCACGGGATAGGAGACCGAGAGGACTCCGCGCCGGAGGTTCGGGCGACGTTCACCGAGCCGGGCAATGATGCGGTGGTCGAAGGCGTGCACTCCGATGAGTACCGGGTCCGCCGCGGATATTGCTCCCAGGAGCCTGTCGTCCAGCTCGCGCGGGAGCAGCTTCACTTCGATCCACACCTCCAGCCCCTGGCAGGTGTCCAACGCCTCGGGGAGGGTAGGGATTTCTTCGCCGTTGGGCAGCCGAAGGGTCCGGATTTCTGAAAGCTGGAGGCTCCTGATGGCGCCGGCCCCCTCGATCTCCGGGTCGTGGTGTACTATCAGGGCCCCATCCGCCGATGGGTGGATGTCCAGCTCGACGCCGGCCGCCCCCAAACGCCTGGCTTCCCGGAACGCCGCGAGCGAGTTCTCGAATGCATATCCGGATGCCCCCCGGTGGGCCAGGATTCTGGGCGACACGATGCTCACCGGTCGGGAGTTGCCGTCAGTGCGTGGATAAATCACCCAATTTGTGGTGCCTTAAAACGTTGCGGAACAATATTTTGCGAGATTTGTCCACGCCGGTCGAAAATGTCGATTGCCCCGCTGTCGAACGGTGTTGAGACCGGCCGGGGCCACGAACCGGCGGTCGCCCGGAGGCCATCCGGCCGCGTTCAAGTTAACGAGGGGCCTCGACTTGCGTCCATTCAACGACCGATGCGTCCGCTGAGCGAGGAGTCACCCCGGTCAGACCCCGTCCTCGTCGCCGCATTCCGGTCGGGAGATGATGGCGCGGCGACCGAGCTCGTCCAGCGGCACGCCGCAGCGCTTGGACGGTACCTCTACGGTGTCGGGGCGGATCCATCGGATCTCGACGATCTCGTCCAGGAAACCTTCTTCAAGGCCTTCCGGGCACTCGAGGGATGGCGGGGGGAGGCGACTTTTCGGAGCTGGCTCTTCCGTATCGGGGCAAACCTTCGGAAGGACTGGTACCGGAAAGAGGGGAGGAGGGTGGTCCTCTCGATTGAGGACCTGGATCTTGCCGACCCCTCAGATCCTGAAGGAGAGGCGGGCGCGACCGAGATGGAGCGCAAGCTGCGTGAAGGCCTCGGCCAGCTCCCGAGGCTGCAGCGGGAAGTTTTTCTCCTCCGGGCGCAGCAGGGTCTCGAGTACGAGGAGATCTGCGCCACACTCG
The DNA here is from genome assembly GCA_964535105.1 of uncultured Gemmatimonas sp. Classification (GTDB taxonomy): domain Bacteria; phylum Gemmatimonadota; class Gemmatimonadetes; order Gemmatimonadales; family GWC2-71-9; genus JABFSM01. The sequence continues at coordinate 18,205 of CAZHSO010000032.1, read as the reverse complement.
GCACGACTCCCGGCGCGGCGCGAGTGCACTACCACCATGCGGTCAAGCGGCTCAAGGAAATGATGAAATGATCGACTCTCACATGGATTCCGACCGGCTTCACTCCATAGCCCACGGGCTCGCGCGCTGGTCCTTGGAGGAGGCGGCGCATCTGGAGCGGTGCGCGGAGTGCCGGCTGGAGTGGGAGATGGTGCGCACTGCGCAAACGCTCGGTCGCTCCCCCGCGGAGCGAGTCGATGCCGCGCGGGTGGCGACCATCGTTGGCCGGCGGCTCGCGACCCAGTCCCCATCGTACCCGCGTATGGCGCCGTGGGCGGGCCGCTGGATCACGATCGGATTCGCGGCCGCCGCCGCGATAGCCCTGGTCGTGTTTTTCCCGCGGGGAACGACTTCCTCTGAGGGCGTTGCCCCGGTCGCCCAGATTGCGGTACTGCATGAGCTCGACGGGCTGACATCGGCCCAGCTCGAGGTGGTGCTCGAGACCATTTCCCCCGCCGCGGATGAGGCGCTCCATGTGGAGGCCGCTCCGATCGGCGAGCTGTCAGAGAAGGACCTGGAGCGCATGCTCCGATCGATGGAGTGATGATGAACTACCGTGGAGTGCTGGTGATCGCTGCACTCGCCGCCTTGACGTCACAGGCCGTCGCCCAGGACACGCTCAACGACCCGGTGCGGGCGGAGCGGCTGCGGCAAATGGTCGAGCAGCGCTTCGGCGAGCGGCTTCGGGAGGAGCTTGGACTGACGGATGATCAGGCGATGAAGGTGCGGGTGGCCCTGGGCGGGCTCGCGGCCAGGCGGCGCGGCATGGAGCGGGATGAGCGACGGATGCGTCAGGCGCTGGCCTACCAGCTTCGTCCCGGCGTCGCCGCCAACGCCGACAGCGTCGCGAGGCTGGTGGATGCGCTCACCAATCATCGGGTCGCCTACGCGCAGACGTTCAAGGACGAAATGCGCGAGCTGGCCGCCATTCTCAACCCGGTGCAGCGGGGACAGTACCTCCTGATGCGCGACCGGTTGATGCAGCGGGTGCAGGAGCTGCAGCAAGGTCGCCCGGACTCGCCCGTCGGTCCTTTCCGCCCGAACCGCCGGCCGTAACACGCCGCTCGAACCCGCACACCCGAGGGGCCGCTCCGGCGGCCCTTCGTCGTTCAGGACGTTATACTTGAGGCCGGCCCGAGTGGCGGAATGGCAGACGCAACGGACTCAAAATCCGTCGGGGGCAACCCCGTGCGAGTTCGACTCTCGCCTCGGGCATGAATAGCAGCTGTCAGCCTTCAGCCCTCAGCTGACGGCTGATGGCTGATAGCTGACGGCTGATGGCTGATAGCTCCATTAGTTTCTCCCACTCCTCCAACCGGACCTCCATGACCTTCGAGACCCAGGTCATACCCACAGCGCCGGAAGCTCACGCCTCACCCCTGCTGATCCTGGTCGTGCCGCAGGGCGCAGAGCCCGCGTCGCTCGCCGCGGTGGACAAGGCGAGCGGTAGCGCGATCGCGCGCTGTTATGCCGCGGGAGATTTCATCGGCAAGAAAGACGAGACGGCGCTGCTGTACGCGGAGGGCGCGAGGCCTCGGCTGCTGTTGGTCGGGCTCGGCACGCCCGGTGAGGGGAGCCGCACGGCGATTCGGCGGGGAACGGCCATCGGTAGCCGGCGCGCGCGGGCGCTCGGAATGCCGACCGCCTCGCTGTTCGTCACCCCGGAAGCGCGCGGGAGCGTGGACGCGAAAGACACCGGGCAGCTGGCCGCGGAAGGCGCCGCGCAGGGGGCGTGGCACTTCCTCAAGATGAAGCTGCCGCCGGAAGAGAAGAAACCTCCGTATGAACGGCTCGATATTCTGGCCCCGGCCGAGACCGATGCCGTGCGCGCGGGCCATGCGATCGGCGCTGCCATCGCGGCGGGACATCTGGCCTGCCGGGGAATTCAGGTGATGCCGGGCAACCATCTGCCCCCGAGCCGAATCGGCGAGCTCGCGGCCGAAATGGGCCCACGCCTCGGTCTCGAAGTGACGGTGCTCGACAAAGCCGCCATCGCGGAGGAGAAGATGGGAGCTCTCCTCGCGGTCGCGCAGGGAAGCGGCGAAGATCCGCGCTTCATCGTGCTCGAATACAAAGGTGCGGAAGGACCGCCGGTCGTCCTCATCGGGAAGGGCGTCTCCTTCGATACCGGCGGAATCTCCATCAAGCCGGCGCAGGGAATGGAGGACATGAAGTACGACATGTCGGGCGCTGCCGCGGTGCTCGGCACGTTCGAGATGCTGGGACGGCTGCGGCCACGTCTTCATGTCGTCGGGCTGATTCCGTCCGCGGAGAACATGCCCTCCGGCACCGCGATCAAGCCGGGGGACGTCGTCACCAGCCAGCTCGGCAAGACCATCGAGATCGTGAATACCGACGCCGAAGGCCGCCTCCTCCTGGCCGACGCCCTCTCGTACGCCCGCCGCTTTTCCCCGGCCTGCGTCGTCGACATCGCGACACTCACCGGCGCCATCAGCATCGCGCTGGGACATACCGCGTCGGGCCTGATGGGCACTGATGCCGCGCTGGTGCGCGATCTGCTCGCGGCCGGGCAGCGGGCCGACGAGCGCGCCTGGGAGCTCCCGCTCTGGGACGAGTATCGCGACCTCAACAAGTCCGAGATTGCCGACATCAAGAACAGCGGCGGGAGGGCGGCCGGGAGTATTTCCGCCGCCTGGTTTCTGCGCGAATTCGCCGAGAGTTTTCCCTGGGCCCATCTGGATATTGCCGGCACCGCGTACAGCGACCGGGATGATCCCGCGATGGGAAAGGGACCCACCGGCATGGGTGTGCGCCTGTTCAGCGAGTTCCTGCTCGCGCGAGTGTGAAGCACTTTTACCTCACGGCGGCATTTCTGCTCGCCGCGGGGACCGCCCCGCTCGCCGCCCAGGTGGCCGACACGACGCGCGCCGATTCCCTCGCTCGTGACACGACCGATTACACCGGACAGTTCCTGAAGGCCCAGCAGGATGCGCGGCGCCTCATCCCGGTCCCCCCCCGCATCGGAGCGGGGGCGTTGCTCCCCGCGGCCACCCGGCTGGTGTTCGGACCCGACTCGATTCTCTGGCACAATGCCGAAACGGTGAGCGACATTCTCACCAAGGTCCCCGGCGTCTTCCTGCTGCGGGGCGGGTGGGCCGGGCGCCCCGAGCTCCCGGCGTATCAGGCCCACGGGGCCGGCTCGGTCGAGTACCTGCTGGACGGAATCCCCTATCTCCCGATGGGTCAGGATTCCCTGATGGTCGATCCTTCTCTGCTCCCGCTGAGTTTTCTGGACCGGATCGAGATCGAGCGTCTCCCCGGTCTGTTACGGGTTCTCATGTTCACCCGCCGTCACGACCGGAGCGTTCCGTACAGCCGCATCGGCATCGCCAGCGGCGATCTCGAGATCGCCCGCTACCAGGGGGTGCTCGAGAAGCGGGGTGGTCCGGGACTTGGGTTCACCGCGGCCTTCGATCACCTCTCGGTGCCCGCCCAGCCGAGCGTCTCCGGCGATTATCGCAACACGCAGGGGCTGGTTCGCCTCGACTACATCCCGTCCGACCGATTCGGCGCGGTGGTCCAGTACCTCCGAAACTCTCCGGAACGGGAGGCGGTGGTCTCGAGCGGGACGCCGGCCGACACCCTGAGCCGCGCACGCGCGGGCACCCGCACCGATCTGTCGGCTCGAGTGTTTCTGGCGCGTGGCGGCGCGACCGGACTCGGCCCGCGACTCGACCTGGTGGTCGCCCGGACCGGCTATGCCGACGAGATCGAGAGAGATTCGACCCGGATCCTCACCGATTCGCTCGACGACAACGGCGATGTGGTCAAAACCGACACCACCTACGTGCTCGAGGATCATCGTCGCAATGTGACCCAGGCGGGGGTGATCGCGGCCTATCGGTGGGCGGCGGCCAGCCTCGAGGGTTGGGCATTCTGGCGCTCCACCTGGACGCCCCTCGAGATCCGGCTGCGGGGCGGGATCGCGCCGTCGAGATGGTTCACCGGAAGCGTCGACGCCGTGTATCTCCGGCATGACGGGGGCCGCGTCAACAGCTGGATTACCGGTCGGGCGGGGGTCATCCTGCCGATGGGCTTCTCGGTGAGCGCGGTGTTGCGCCGCGGGTACGGCCTGTCCTTCCCCTCGCTGCGCACGGACCTGCCGCACGACCTGGACGATCGCAGCCTGATCGGAGGATGGCGCAGCCGGCGTGCCGAGTTCGAGGTGAGCTACACGTCGAACACCGGATTTCAGCCCGGCGGCTACGCGCAATACCCCGAGCTCGCGACCATCGCCGCGAGTGGACGAACGAACTGGATCACCCTGAACGCGCGGATCTCTCCACTGCAGTGGGTGATCTTCGACGGGTGGTACAGCTCGCCTCGGGGCACCCGCCCCGAGGGCCAGCCACCTACCCACTCCATCATCAACGCGACGCTCCAGAGCAGATTTCTGCCGACCTTCAAGAGCGGGATTTTCAATCTGAAGCTCCAGGCCACGATGGAGAACTGGGGGACCGGAGTGCTGGCCCGCAACGCCGACGGCGATCCCGTCACCCTTCGCGGTGCCACGCAGATGCGCGCCTACATCGGTCTCCAGATCGGCGCCTTTACCGCCTATTACGACCGGTACAATCTGCTCGGCGCGCGGGATGACCTGGGCTACGTGCCGAGGCTCGGCGTCCCTGGCTATGCGAGTACCTTCGGCGTGCGGTGGGAGTTCCTGAACTGATCGGGGTTGGGGACTGGGAGTTGGGGGTTGGAGGAGGGGCCCCCAAACCCTAACTCCCAATCCCCAAGCCCACCCCTCCATTCTGCCACCTAACGCGTTAAGTTATAGGGCTATGCCGCTCAGCATGACGGGGTTTGGCGCGGCCGAAGGTCCGGTCGCCGGGGGAATCCTCCGGGTGGAGATCCGGACCGTGAACCACAGATTCTTCAATCTCGCCGCCAAGCTGTCCTCCGATCTGGGAACGCTGGAGGGCGATCTGCGAGAACGGCTCCGCAAGGATTTCGAGCGGGGGCACGTCACGGTCCAGCTCCGCTGGGCCACGCTGCCGGCGGAGCCGGTGGGCGGGCTCGCACTGGATGTCGAGCGGGCCAGGGAGGCGGTGGCGAGGCTTCGCGAGCTCCAGCAGGTGCTGGGAGAACACGCCGGGGAGATCTCGCTCGATCTGGTCGCCCGGCAGCCCAATGTCTTCGTGAGCCGGGACTCCGAGGCGGCTCCTGTGGCATGGAGCGACGTGGAGCCGGTGGTGGCCGAAGCGGCGCGGCAATGCCGGGAGACCCGCCGGCGCGAGGGGGCCGCCTTGGCGCATGAGCTGCGCGGGCGTCTCGAGCTCATCGCCGCGGAGCGGGACCGGGTGCGGCTCTTCGCGCCGGCCCGTCTGGTTCGGGAACAGGAACGGCTCCGCACCGCGGTCGCCCAGCTCCTCGACGGGCGCGCGGTCGACGAGCAGCGCCTGGCGCAGGAAATCGCCTTTCTCGCCGAGCGGGTCGACATCACGGAAGAGCTGGTGCGGCTCGGCGCCCACCTCGAGGCCTGTCTCGGCGCGCTGACCACCGACGGACCGGTCGGCAAGCAGCTTGGGTTTCTCGCGCAGGAGCTGGGGCGCGAAGTGAATACCATCGGTTCGAAGGCCAATGATGCGGCGATGCAGCACGCCGTCGTGGCGATGAAGGGAGAGCTGGAGCGATTCCGGGAACAGCTCGAGAACTTGGAGTAGCGCCCTTCCTCCTCGTGCTTTCGTCGCCTTCAGGGGGCGGAAAGTCCACGATTGCGCGCCACCTGCTCGAGGCGCGCGAGGACGTGACCTACTCCGTGTCGGCGACGACCCGCGCCATGCGGCCGGGCGAGGAGGACGGCCGGCACTATCACTTCCTTGGCCGCGAGGAGTTCGAGCGGCGGGTGCAGGCGGGCGATTTCGTGGAATGGGCCGAATACGAGGGAAACCTTTACGGCACGCTGCACGCGGAAATCGAGCGGGGTCTTGCGTCGGGCCGGCACGTGGTGCTCGATATCGAGGTCGCGGGGTCCCGCCAGGTGCGGGAGCGGTTTCCCGAGGCCGTCCAGGTGTTCGTCCTGCCACCGTCTGCGGCGGTGCTCGCCCAGCGGCTGCGGGGGCGGAACACCGAGGATTATGCGACGGTGGCGCGGCGGCTCGCGATCGCAGCCGAAGAGCTGGGCGCTGCGCGGGATTACGAATACATCGTCGTGAACGACGATGTCGTGGACGCGGTGTCCCAGGTGGCCGCCATTCTCGACGTGGAAGCGCGCCGGGTCTGCCGCCTGACCAACCTCGAGAGTGTCATCGACAATCTCCGGCGCGACCTGGCCGGTCTGCACTAACGATTCACGGGCCGGAAGGCCCCGGGAAGGAGCAGGAATGGAAATCTTCACGCCGACCGACGCTGCGAGGCATGCCGGCACCAAGTACCGGTCGATCCTGGTGGCCGCGCGCTTCGCCCGCTACCTGAACGAGTTTCCGAAGGATCGCCAGGTCCAATGGGCGGAGAACGAGCGCGCGATGAAGCTGACGACGCTCTCGATGCGGAAGCTCGTCTCCGGCGAGCTGAATTTCCGCGAGCTGCGCCGCCGCCGTTCCGAGGTCTAGCCCCGTGTGGACCGGCCGGCACGTCGTCCTTGGCGTGTCGGGCGGGATCGCTTCCTACAAGAGCTGCTTTCTCGTCCGGCGACTCACCGAGGCCGGCGCCCGGGTGGATGCAGTCCTCACCGCGGGCGCCGCCGAGTTCGTGCGGCCGGCCACCTTCGAGGCGCTGACCGGGCGCCCGGTTCTGACTTCCCTCTGGGAGCCGGGCCGGGCGCTCGATCACATCCGGCTCGCGCGCGAGCCCGATCTGGTCATCGTGGCGCCCGCGACCGCGCATCTGCTCGCGCGCATGGCACAGGGACTCGCCGATGATGCGCTCACCGCGTTGCTCCTCGCGCGGAGCGGCCCGGTGCTCGTCGCTCCGGCGATGAACGACGCGATGTTCGCGGCGCCGGCCACGGTACGAAACCTGGCGATCCTTCGGGAGCGGGGGGTCGAAGTCGTCGGGCCCGCCATCGGCGCCCTCGCAGAGGGCCCCTCCGACCAGCCGGGGCGCATGAGCGAGCCGGAGACGATTCTTCATCATGCGGCGCGACTTCTACGCGCCGGCGGTCCGCTCGCCGGCAAGCAGGTGATCGTGACGGCAGGCCCGACCCGGGAACCGCTGGATCCGGTCCGTATCGTCACCAATCGCTCCAGCGGCAAGATGGGATTCCGCCTCGCGCAGGCGGCATGGTATCGAGGTGCGAGCGTGCGGCTGATCACCGGGCCCTCCGCCGAGCCCGCGCCCGAAGGGGTAACGGTCGAGCGGATCGAGACCACGCTCGAGATGGAGCGCGCCCTCAGCGCCGCCCTCCCGCGCGCCGATGTGCTCATCATGGCCGCCGCGCCGGCAGACTATCGCCCCGCACAGGCGAGTGTGACGAAGCGACCCCGCCAGGAGGGCGCCATGAGTATTTCGCTCGAGCCGACCGGCGACATTCTGCTGGGGACGCGGGAGCGCCGCAAGCCCGGAAGTCTCGTGGTGGGGTTTGCTCTCGAGACCGGGGACGCGCTCGCCAAGGGCCGCGCCAAGCTCGAGCGCAAGGCGCTGGACCTGATCGTCGTCAACGACGCGCTGGAGCCGGGATCGGGCTTCGAAGTGGAGACGAATCGCGTCACGATTCTGGGGAAAGGCGGAGCGCGGTGGGAGGTGAAACTCGCGTCCAAGGCCAGCGTAGCCGAGAGCATCCTCGACCGGGTGGAGGCGGCGCTTGTCTGACGCGCGAAGGAAGTACCTGGAGCTGCAGCGGGAACTCGGAGGGAATGAGCTGATTCTTTCGGCCGAGTCGGTTGGGTGGTTGGGCGGTAGGGCGGTAAGTGAGAGCCCCCTACCGCCTTCCCGCCCTCCCGCCCTCCCGCCCTCCCGCCCAACAAAGCACTGGACCGTCGACGCCCCCGCCATCCCCACCACTCCCGGCATCCTCGTTCCCGGCCCCGACAGCGACTTGCTCGCGGCGCCGTCGCCCTGGAACACCCTCGAGGAAGTAGCCGCGACCATCGCAGGATGCCGCAAGTGCTTCCTCTGCGAGGGCCGGAAGCGGACTGTGCCAGGGGAGGGGAACCCGAGTGCCAGGCTGATGTTCGTGGGCGAGGGCCCGGGCCAGACGGAGGATGCGACCGGACGACCCTTCGTCGGCCGGGCCGGAGAGCTCCTCACCCAGATCATCGAGGCCATCGACCTCAGGCGAGAGCAGGTCTTCATCGCCAACGTCGTCAAATGCCGGCCTCCCGAGAATCGGAAGCCGCTTCCCGACGAGATGGCCTCCTGCTGGCCCTACCTGGAGCGCCAGATCGAGTTGGTGCAGCCCAAGGCACTCGTGGCGCTGGGGGCAACCGCCGCCGAAGCCATGTTGCGTGTGAAGAAAAGTCTCACGGAGTTGCGTGGCAGAGTACATTCCTACCGCGGCATCCCGCTGGTCGTGACTTACCACCCGGCGGCGCTCCTCAGGAACCCGAATTGGAAGAAGCCCACCTGGGATGACATCCGTATCGCCCGACAGCTTCTCGACCGTTGAACAGAGCCTCCGCTCGGCGCCCTGGAGCCCCGATGCGGAACAGGCGGTGCTCGGTGCGATGCTCCTCGACCAGGATGCGGCGCTCCGGGCCGCGGAGCTGCTCGACCACGCGGTCTTCTATCGCGAGGCGCACCGCCGGCTCTTCCGGGCCATGGTGGCGCTCACCGAGCAGCGGGTCGTCATCGACCATGTCACCCTGCGTGACGAGCTGCTCCGCCGTAACGAGCTCGACTCCGCCGGCGGGATTGAATACCTGGCCGAGCTCGTGGACTCGGTCGCGACGCCCGCCAACCTCGAGCATCACGCAAAAATCCTCCGTGAAAAATCGATTCTTCGCCGCCTGATCGAGGCGTCCACCGGAATCATCCAGCAGGCCTACGAGGGACGGCTCGGCGCCAACGAGCTGCTCGACCAGGCCGAGGGACGCATCTTCCGGATTTCGCAGGATCGGAGGACCGACGGCTTTGTCCGGATCAAGGAAATGCTCTGGCCCACGATGGAGCGCATCGAAACGCTCCATCGCAGCGGTACTGCGGTTACCGGGGTTCCCAGCGGCTTCGCAGATTTGGACGGCCTGACCTCGGGCTTCCAGCGCTCCGAGCTCATCATCGTCGCCGCGCGGCCGTCCATGGGCAAGACGGCATTCTGTTTGAACATCGCCACCAACGCGGCCCACAAGGGGCACGGCGTCGCGATCTTCTCGCTGGAAATGTCCAAGGATGCCCTGGTGCAGAGGATGCTTTGCGCGGAGGCCATGATCGACAGCCAGGCGGTGCGGCAGGGCCGCATTCGCGATTCCGACTATCCCAAGCTCGCGCGCGCCTCGGGTATTCTGCAGCAGTGTCCCATCTGGATCGACGACAGCCCGTCGCTCACGCTGCTGGAAATGCGGGGCAAGGCGCGGCGGCTCCGCGCGGAGGCGGAAGTCGGGCTCATCGTGGTGGACTACCTGCAACTCATGCGGAGCCCGGAGTATTCCGAGAACCGGGTCCAGGAAATCTCCGACATTTCCCGTTCGCTCAAGGCCCTGGCGCGCGAGCTCGAGGTTCCCGTCATCGCGCTGTCGCAGCTCTCGCGGGCGTCGGAGCAGCGCGGCGGCGACAAAACCCCCATGCTCTCCGATCTCCGCGACTCCGGCGCCATCGAGCAGGATGCCGATGTGGTGATCTTCATTCACCGGGCGGAGATGTACAAGGATCTCCGGGAGAAGGCCGAGACCGCGGGGCAGAACATCGAAGGCCTGGCCGACATTCACCTCGCCAAGCATCGCAACGGCCCGACTGGCAATCTCAAGCTGCAGTTCCACAAGGCGTTCACCCGGTTCGACAGTCACGCCGACCGAGACGGCAACTGACATGGCGCGCCCCCGGTCGGTCTATCGCTGTGCCGAATGCGGGCATGACCACCCCAAGTGGGCGGGCCGGTGCGAGGCATGTGGGGAGTGGAATACCGTTGCTGAGGAGCCGATCGCGGCAGAGGCAAAGAGGCAAAGAGGCAAGGAGGCAAGAGTGCCGGCCCCGGCGCCCCAGGCGCTCGCCGATGTCGAGCAGTCGCGGCTGGTCCGGTGGACCACCGGCATTCCGGAGTTCGATTTCGTCATGGGCGGCGGCATCGTGCCGGGATCCATGGCGTTGATCGGGGGCGAGCCTGGCATCGGCAAGTCCACCCTGCTCCTCCAGACGGCGGCGAGGCTCCGCGCCGGCGGCCGCCATGTGCTCTATGCCAGCGGCGAAGAATCGCCGGAGCAGATCCGGCTTCGCGCCGACCGGCTGCTCGAGGACGCTGGACCGGTGCTGGTGCTGGGCGAAACCCGCCTCGACGCCATCCTCGCGGCGGCCCGAGCCACGAAGGCGGAGCTGCTCGTGCTCGATTCGATTCAGACGGTCTACACCGACGCGCTGGAGAGCGCTCCGGGCAGCGTTGGCCAGGTGCGCGAATGCGCCGCGCACCTCATGCGCTTTGCCAAGGAGAGCGGTACCGCCGTGTTCGTGGTGGGGCACGTGACCAAGGGCGGCACCATCGCGGGCCCCAAGACCCTCGAGCACATCGTCGACACCGTGCTCTATTTCGAGGGCGAGAGCTCGCTCGACTACCGGCTCCTTCGCGCCACCAAGAATCGCTTCGGCTCGGTGGACGAGCTCGGGGTCTTCTCCATGACGGAGCGGGGCCTCCTGGCGGTGCCAAATCCGTCCGCGGTGTTCCTCGCCGCGCGCTCCGAAGGAACCAGCGGGAGCGCCGTCACCGCCCTGATGGAGGGAACCCGGCCGGTTCTGGTCGAAGTGCAGGCGCTCGCCGCAGCGTCGGGGTACGCTACTCCGCAACGGGTCGCGACAGGCCTCGACCCGAAGCGCCTCGCAGTGCTTCTCGCGGTGCTGGAGCGCCGGGGCGGGGCCAGTTTCGCCCAGCTCGATGTCTTCGTGCAGGTCACCGCCGGGGTGAAGCTCCACGAGCCCGGCGCCGATCTGGCCGTCGCCGCCGCGCTGCTCTCGAGTCTGCACAACTGTCCGACCCCGGCGGATTCGATTTTTCTGGGAGAGATCGGACTCGGCGGGGAAATCCGCCCGGTGGGAGGCCTCGAGCGCCGGCTGGTGGAAGCGAGCCGGCTCGGGTTCCATCGGGCGTTCAGCTCGCCACGGCAGGTCTCGCAGATTCCGTCCCTCCGGCACGTGCCGATCGCGCACGTCGACGAGCTGGTGAAGGCCCTTGCCGCCTGACGTCGGTGTCGTGGTCGTCGCCGCCGGACGCGGCGACCGGATGGGCGGGGACGTGCCGAAGCAGTTCCTTCCGATTGCCGGTGTACCGCTGCTCCTCCATGCGCTCCGCCCGTTCCTCAGTCATCCCGATGTGGCCCAGGTCATCGTGGTGCTGCCCGCGAAGCTCGCGGCGTCACCCCCCGAGTGGCTGGCGGCGCTTCTGGGCGAGCGGTTGCGCGCGGTGCCTGGCGGGAGCGCGCGAATGGATTCCGTGGTGGCGGGACTCAACGCGCTTCCTCCGGTCTGCTCCATCGTGCTGGTGCATGACGGGGCACGACCGTTTCCCGATTCGCGGGTCATCAGCCTCATTATCGGCGAAGCCCGGCGCGGCGCGGGGGCCATTGCAGCGGTGCCGGTCACCGACACGCTGAAGGAGGCGGAGAACCGGAGCTTCGGCGACCTGCAGCGGATCGCGAGAACGCTTCCCCGGGACGGGATCTGGCGCGCCCAGACTCCGCAGGGGTTTCCCCGGTCGATGCTCGAGGCGGCGTACGCCGACGCGCGGGCGCTCGACGTCTCGGGCACCGACTGTGCATCGCTGGTGGAGCGCATCGGCGGCGAAGTGGTGATGGTCTCTGACGTGCCGACCAACCTGAAGGTGACGACGCCGGGCGATCTGTTGCTTGCCCGGGCGGTGGCGGATCTGTTGCGATGATCCTCCCGTTCCTCACCCGCGAGGACGCCGAGCGCGCGGCCCCGGTGGTGCGAAAACACCTGGAGAAGATCGCCTTGCTCGGATATCCCACCGAAACGGTCTACGGACTCGGCTCCGCGGCGGACGCGCCGTCGGTCGAGAAGCTCGCCCGCCTCAAGGGGCGCCGCGCCGGCAAACCGTTCCTCCTCCTGGTGTCGAACCGGGCGATGGCGGAGCGGACGGGCCTCGTCTTCACGCCGGCGGCCGACGCGCTCGCGACGGTGTTCTGGCCCGGCCCGCTGACCCTGGTGTTGCGGGGCGGCGAGGGCCGTCTGCCCGACCGCCTGCGGGGCCCCGAGGGCGGTTTCGCGGTGCGCCACACCTCGAATGCCGCGGTCGCGCGTCTGATCGAACTGCTCGACCAGCCGCTCACCTCCACCTCCGCCAACCGGCCGGGGCAGGCGCCGGCGGCGGGGGCGGAGCAAATCGTCACCCTCTTTCCCGAATCCTACGACGCGGGGGAGCTGCTGATCCTCGATGGAGGTACGCTCGGCAATGTCCCTCCCTCCACCATCGTCGACTGTACGACCGCGCACCCCACGCTGATTCGAGAAGGGGCGCTGCCGCGGGATGAGCTCCGCCGCGCCGTCGGGAGGCTCGCGCCATGAAGGTTCTTTTCGTCTGCACCGGCAACACCTGCCGAAGCGCCATGGCCGAGGCGCTCTTCCGGGCTGCGGCCGGTGAGGCGGGTCTCACGAATCTGGAAGTCGGTTCCGCGGGAATCGGAGCGTGGGACGGCGCCGCGGCGTCGGAAGGCGCGTACCTGGTGATGCTGGAGCGAGGGATCGACATGTCGAGCCATCGTGCGCGGCTCCTCACCCCTGAGCTGGTCGAGCAGTTCGATGTCATCCTCACGATGGCGCGCGCGCACCTCGGACGCGCCCGCGAGCTCGGCGCTGGAGCGCGGGCCCACCTGCTCGGCGAGTACGCCGGACGGGCCGATCGCACTGCGGAAATTGCCGATCCCTACGGGGCCGAGCTGGATCAGTACCGGGAGGTCTATCACGAGCTGGTCGAGCTCCTGCCCGCCGTCATGGCCCGGCTCGCGGGAGCGGCCTGATGAGAATCGGCGGCGCCACGCGGGTCTTCGCCCTGCTCGGCGATCCCGTGGCGCACACGCTCTCTCCCGCAATGCACAACGCTGCGTTCACCGCGCTCGGTCTCGACGCGGTCTATGTGGCGCTCCGCTGCGAGGCCGCCGCGGTCCGGCCACTCATGGAGACCCTCGCCCGCCAGGGCGGTGGCGGGAACGTGACCATTCCCCACAAGGAATCCGCCGCAGCCGTGCTCGACCCATCCGGCACGCGGAGCGCGGTGTACAACACCTTCTGGGGACGGGATGGACGGCTCGAAGGCGCCGAGACCGACAGCGACGGAATTCTTGCGGCGCTCCTCCGGCATGACGCCCCCGAGGGAGACTGGTGTCTGATCGGAACGGGCGGAAGCGCCCGCGCCGCGCTCGCCGCCGCGAAGCGGGCGGGGGCGGCCATCGCGGTGAAATCGCGCACGCCGGGTCGCGCGGAGCTTTTCGCCGCTGCGGCGCGCGAAGCCGGGGTGCCGCTCACCGATCCCGCCTCGTGCCGTGTGGTGATCAATTGCACGCCGCTCGGGCTGTCCCGGGACGATCCCGATCCGGTTGATCCCGCAGAAGTCCCCGAAGCGGCGCTCGCGCTGGATCTCGTCTACCGCAAAGGGGAGACCCCCTGGGTGCACGCCATGCGCGCCGCGGGACGGCGCGCCGCCGATGGCCGGGACGTCCTGGTGGAGCAGGGCGCCGTCGCATTCGAGCGGTGGTTCCCCGGCCGGTCCGCTCCTCGGGAAGTCATGCGTGCCGCAGTTTTCGCCGCCCTGGTCTGAGCCCGGGGCCACCATTTCCCTGGTGGAGCGCTGGCTCCTGCCGGGCGAGTGCCTCCTCTGCCGGTGGCGGGTGGAGACATCCCCAGCCGATTCCCTGATCTGCGCGCAGTGCCGGAATCGCTGGAGCCCCATCCCGCATCCTCAATGTCCGCGCTGCGGACAGCCCGAGACGCCGGGTATCGCGTGCCGGCTGTGCGCGGCGTGGCCCGACGGTCTGCTCGGGGTGCGGAGCGCCATCTGGCTCGATTCGCTGGCGCGCGAGGCGGTGCATCTGCTCAAGTATTCCGGCTGGTGGCGTGTGGCCGAGCCGATGGCGGAGACGATGCGCCGCGCCCTCCCGCTCCCCGCGGGGACAACGCTGGTGCCGATCCCGCTGGGTGCGACGCGGGAGCGGCGCCGGGGTTATAATCAGAGCGCCGTACTCGCAGAATCACTCGGACGGCTGCTGCACGTCCCCGTGATATGCGACGCGCTGCTCCGGCGCCGTGAGACCACGACGCAGACCGCGCTGACGCCGGAGGAGCGGCGGGCCAATCTGGCCGGCGCGTTCGTCGCGAAGGGCGCGCCGCCCCGGAATCCGGTGCTGGTGGACGATGTGTTCACCACCGGAGCGACGCTCGCGGAAGCCGCCGGGGCGCTTTGTGCGGCGGGCGCCGGCCCCGTTGGCGGCATCACCTTCGCGCGGGCGCCGCGGCCCCTCGCGGATGCGGCGGCCGCGCCGATTCACCGCTAAATCCTCCTCACGTGGAGACGGGCATGCCGAAGCGGGTCGCCATCAACGGATTCGGCCGGATCGGACGGAATGTGTTGCGCGTGGCGATTGCCGCCGGCCCGGGTGACCTGGAATTCGTCGCGGTCAACGATCTCACGGACACGAAGACCCTCGCCCACCTGCTCAAGTACGATTCGATTCACGGGCGTTTTCCGGGGACGGTGGAGCCGGCCCCGGACGGGCTGCACGTCAATGGAAAGACCCTGAAGGTGCTCTCCGAGAAGGATCCCGCCGCGCTCCCCTGGAAGGACCTCGGAGTGGACTTCGTGCTCGAATCGACCGGGCGCTTCACCGATCGGGAGGGCGCCGCGAAGCACCTCGCGGCGGGCGCCCGGAAGGTCGTCATTTCCGCGCCGGCCAAGCAGGAAGACATCACGATCGTCTATGGCGTCAATCACACCGCGTACGATCCCGCGCGGCATCATGTGCTCTCGAATGCGAGCTGCACGACGAACTGCCTGGTGCCGATGGTCAAGGTTATTCGCGAATCGTTCGGCTTCGTGCGCGGCTTCATGACCACGGTGCACTCCTACACCAACGACCAGCAGATCCTCGATCTGCCGCACAAGGATCTCCGCCGCGCTCGCGCCGCGGCCCTCTCGATCATTCCGACGACGACGGGCGCCGCCAAGGCGACCGCGCTGGTGATTCCCGAGGTCAAGGGAAAAATCGACGGGGTGGCGCTCCGGGTGCCGACCGCGGACGTGTCGCTGGTCGATCTGACCTGCACGGTGGAGCAGGCGACGACCGTCGAGGCCGTCAACGCCGCTTTCGCGGCCGCCGCGGCCGGCCCCCTCAAGGGCGTGCTCGCGGTAAGCGCCGAGCCGCTGGTGAGCATCGACTACGTCGGAAACCTGATGTCGAGCACGGTGGACACGCTGTCCACCATCGTCATCGAGGGGACCATGGTGCACGTCTCGAGCTGGTACGACAACGAAATGGGCTACTCCGCGCGCTGCGTCGACCTGCTCAAGTATCTCGGGTCGCGCGACGGATGAAGCGATCGCTGCGGTCGCTGGACGGGGCGCGCCTCGATGGACAGCGGGCGCTGGTGCGGGTGGATTTCAATGTGCCGGTCAAGGACGGCCGGGTGACCGACGACACCCGAATGCGCGCGGCGCTCCCCACCATCCAGTACCTCCGAGACAAAGGCGCGCGGGTGATTCTGCTCTCCCACTTCGGACGGCCCAAGGGGGGACCGGATTCGAAGTGCTCGCTCAAGCAGCTGGTGCTTCCCTTCGAAAAGCTGTTCGCGTCACCCATCACTTTTTTGGATGATCCGGCGACCGACAGCGCGGTGGCGCTCACCCGCCGCATGCCGCGCGGCAGCGTGATGCTGGCGGAGAACACCCGCTTCTATCCGGGCGAGGAGACCAACGACCCCGGGCTGGCGCGGCGCTTCGCCGCGCTGGGAGATCTCTACGTCAACGATGCCTTCGGCTCCGCGCACCGCGCCCACGCCAGCACGGAAGGCGTGGCCCACCTGGTCAAGCCAGCGGTCTCCGGCTTCCTGATGGAGAAGGAGCTGACGTACCTCGGGGAGGCGCTGGGCAATCCCAAGCGCCCCTTCATCGCGGTGCTCGGGGGCGCCAAGGTCAGCGGCAAGATCGATCTGATCGAGGCGCTGCTCCCGAAGGTGGATGAAATCCTGATCGGTGGGGCCATGGCGTGCACCTTCTTCCGCGCCATGGGTCTCTCGGTCGGTCAATCCCTGGTCGAGGAGGATCGGGTCGAAATGGCGCGGCAGCTTCTCGAACGCGCGGGCGGAAAGCTGATTCTTCCCAAGGGCGGAGTGATCGCCGCCGAGCTCCGGGAAGGCATCACCAGTATCATCGTGCCGCGGGACCGCATCCCCAACGGCTTTGCCATCTATGACATCGATCCGGCGACACTCAAGGATTTTGCCGACCGGATCAGGAGCGCGGGAACGGTGTTCTGGAACGGCCCGATGGGGGTCTTCGAAACGCCGCCCTTTGATTCCGGTACCCGCGCCGTCGCGATGGCGATGGCGGAGGCCTCCGCGCGCGGCGCCGTCACCGTCGTGGGCGGCGGCGATTCGGCGGCGGCTGTCGCGCAAGCGGGGCTCACCGAGAGAATGACCCACGTCTCCACCGGGGGCGGGGCGTCGCTCGAGTTCCTCGAGGGCAAGGTGCTGCCGGGCGTCGCGGCGCTCGACGATGCCTGATCGTTCGGTCACGCTCTTCGCCGCGAACTGGAAAATGCAGCTCGGGCCCGCGGAGGCTCGGGACTTCGCGAGGAAGTTCCGCGCCGCGTTCTCCCCCGGTGTCGATCGTGAGACCTGGTTCTTTCCGAGTGCGGTGAGCATCGAGGCTGCTTGCGCCGCCTTTGCAGGACTGCCGGGCGCGCGGGTCGGCGCGCAGAACGTGCACTGGGAGCCGAAGGGGGCCTTCACCGGGGCGACGTCGGTGGCGCTGGCAAAATCCGCCGGCGCCACCGCCACGCTCATCGGACACTCCGAGCGGCGTCACGTCTTCGGTGAGACCGATGAGGAGACCGGCCGGAAGCTCCGCGCGGCGCTGGCGGGCGGCCTCGAGCCGCTGCTCTGTGTCGGGGAAACGATCGAGGAGCGAGAGCGGGACCAGACCGCGGCGGTCGTCAACCGGCAGCTCAACGCCGGGGTGCGCGGGCTCGAGCCGGCCGATCTCGACCGGGTGGTCATCGCATATGAGCCGGTGTGGGCGATCGGAACCGGCCGGAACGCGACGCCCGCCGACGCAGCGGCAGTTCACGCCGGAATCCGCCGTGCCCTGATGGGCCTGGGCGCGAGCGCCTCGCGCATCCTGTACGGTGGCTCGGTCAACGCCGGCAATGTCGCCGCGCTCCTGGCCGAATCGGAGGTGGACGGCGTGCTGGTGGGAGGGGCGAGTCTGGATCCGGTGGGATGGGCGGGCGTTTGCGCGGTGAAGCGTGAACGGTGAACGGTGAACGGTGAACGGGAAAAGCGGCTAGCCGCGAAGGAGGCTCTGAACAAGCTCGGTTAGGGGATCGTTGCCCGCCCGGTGGGGCGGCGGCGGTGGTCAGGTGAGGCAGGGCGCGCGCGCGGTGTTCTTTGCGAGCCCTCGATCGCGGACTTTCATGAAGCCCCAGAGGCGTTTGACCACGTGAAACGCATGCTCCCGGCGGGCCCGCCGGTCGCTTCCCGGCTCACCCGATGGTCCGCGTGCCAGTAGGCCTGCTCGCCAGACACGTCCCGCTCGACCTCACAGCAGCCTGGGGGATCTGACCCCGAGTGAGTACGTCGCGAGCTGCTCACTCTTAACCGTGGGGGACTGACCCTATGCCTGGACCAGAAAAGGGGAGCAGGTCACCCTGGGCGGCATGCCTCTCGGTGCTGGGGCCCCGGCCGGGAGGGTGAGTACTGGTGGGGCGGGGCGCGTGAAATGGCGCCGGCGAACGTTGGTTGGGTGGGGAGGGGGACGCGGGCATCTAGCAGATTCAGGAATGTCCGCTTCGCATCTGTCCTCGCAGTCCAATCCGAAACTCTTGACCCTCATGCGGTC
>CAZHSO010000031.1:0-36951 GCA_964535105.1 uncultured Gemmatimonas sp. | reverse complement strand
AACTGAGGCTGGTCCACCGTGACGTTCCGTACCGACATCCGTGCAGTCTATCGACGCCGGCCGAAACAACCGGTACCGAAAAACCCCCGCCGGTGCCAATTAGCGCCGGCTCGGGCGGGTGGTCAGTTTATCAGCCGCTCTTGGCGCCCGCCTCCCAGCCCCTCCCAGCTCGAGAGGACTGCAAACATCTCGTCCGGCATCGCCCAGTTGCTGGCACCCCGCCCACCCGCGCCTTCCACGCTGAACCTAAAGAGTCCCGCCGGTGCGATGCCCGGCGGTGGCGTGATAGGCGATGCTGTTGGAACCTGGTGGAGCGGCCGCACGTCGCCCGCCATCTTGCCCTGCACCTCCTGTTGGCGTTGCGGTGCTCCACGGCCTCTCCCACGACCTGATGGAGCTCGTGACCGGGCAGTTCTGGGACGCAACGCTTTCAACCGGGAAGCTGCAGCTCCTCTACGCCACCAAGAATTTCGTGATCGGCGTGCTGGTCTATGGCGGCCTGGTGAGTCTTTCGCACGGGTTCGAATACCAACGCCGCTACAAGGAGCGCGAGCTCCGCGCGACCCAGCTCACCGCCCATCTCTCGAAGGCCAAGCTGAAGGTGCTCAAGATGCAGCTCCAGCCTCATTTCCTCTTCAACACCCTGCGCACCATCTCGGCGCTGATCCGCCCCGATCCCGATGCGGCGGACCGCTTCATCACCGGGACCGGCTCTCGATCCAGGTGGAGGCCGACCCCGCCGCGCTCGACGCGATGGTGCCGAGTCTGATCCTGCAACCACTGGTGGAGAACTCGATCTGCCACGGGGTGGAGGTGAGGGAACAAGCGGCGCGTGGATCGGCGGGGCAACTTCACCTTCACCCCGGCGCTCACCTTCCAGCTCTACGCCGAGCCGTTGATGTCGCTGGGCCGGTACCTCACGTTCAAGCGAGTGACCGATCCCGCGGCGTCGAGCGGAGCGGGGCGGTTCGACCACCTCGGCGAGGACCGGCTGATCCAGAACGGTGCCAGCGTCGGAGCCGATTTCAACCGCGACGGCGGTGCTCCGCTGGGAGTATCGCCCGGCGTCCACGGAGTTTCTGGTGTGGCAACAGGAACGGGGATCGTACCTTCAGGACAGTCGCATCAGACTGCGGGAGACTCTCGGAGATCTGTTTGGGGCGCAGGCGACGAACAGCCTGATACTCAAGGTGAGCCATTGGATCTCGGTAAGGTGACTGGATGTTGGATGCTGGATGCTGGATGCTGGTGGGTGTCACCGTGAGGGAGCGAAGCGACCGACAACCGCGCAAGTCACCCGGGCGATGAGTGGGGCTCGCCATAGGGGACGTCGGGCCGCGAGGGCTTCACGTGAGGTTACGGGTTGCGTTGGCCCAGAGGCCAAGTGGGCGAGTCCCACTCGAGCCCGGGGGGGGAGACGCGCTCAGAGCACGCGGCGCGCACCGGCCCATCGATCGTACCACCACTTCCCGACCGGATCGGCCGCGCTCAGCTCGCTGATCTGCACCCCGCCCCGCGCGCTGTGGATGAAGCGCCCCTCGCCGACGTAAAGCCCGACGTGCTGCACTGCTCCACCCGGGTCGCCGGCAAAGGTGAGAATATCCCCCGGCTCAAGGGAAGCGGGATCGCGCGACACCTCGGTGCCGGCGCGCGCCTGGTCGACGCTTCGCCGAGCCAAGGTAATCCCGTGCTGGGCGTAGGCATACTGAATCAGCCCCGAACAATCAAATCCCTCTGGCCCGGTGCCACCCCACCGGTACGGCGTTCCCATCACCGTCAACGCGGTGCCGACGATTGCCGCGGCCGGCGCCCGCGACACCCGGGCCGCGGTCGCCAGCCGGATCACTTCTTCATCGTCGGGATTGGCGCGGGGCAAATCAAGCGGAGGCGGCGCGACCACCGCCACGGCGCTGCCGAAGCGCGAGCCGATCTTGAGCGCGAGCGCGATCCCCTCGAGCCCTACTCCACTCCTCATAGTGTAATGCGCCTCCGCCTGCAGGCCGATTCCTCCGAAACTCAGCAGCTCCGCGCCGATCCCGCCCCACACGCCGATCCCGGGCTGTTCCCCTCCTCCTGTCTTCCCCCGTCCCGCTCCAACCGCGGCGCCCACGATGAGGTACGGCTGCGCGAGCGTGGTCGGGCGCACAATCAGATCCGCTCCCGCGCCGTACCAATGCGCCCGGCTGTCACCGGCCTGATTGAGGAACTGCGCCGAGTAGCGAAGCCGCACCGGCCCCAATCCCATTCCACCGATGCCCAGCCGGTACTCGGAAACGTGAGACGAGACCAGCCAGCGTCCGGCGCTCACACTCACCTCCTGCGCTTGAAGAGCGCCCGGCGCGGCGAAGAGGATGAGTGCCGCGAACCGGCCACAAGTCACTGGGGAATCTTGTGCGGCATGCCGTCGCGGAATCCGACGCGGTAGCCGGCCCCGGGGCGGCAATCGAGCGAGAGCTCGGCCCGGATGGTGCTGTCGTCGAGCAGGGTCGGTGCCGAGAGGGTGTAGAGGAGCGGCACCTTGAGACGCACGCTGTCCCGGCGGACTTCGATGGTTCGCTCGAAGCAGGAAGTTCCGGTGGAGTCGTTCCCCCGGCGGCCCTCGGTGAGCCAGACGGTGACCCCACCGGGCGCAGTGAGCACGAGGGAATCGGCGGCAGCGGGCGCGACGCGGGGATCCACCGCAGGGAGCTCGCCGGGCGGCGGCTCGCCCCGCGCGCCGCATGCCGCGGCGAGGACCACGAGCGGCGCAACGATCGCCCTGCTCACGGCGTTTCCCCTGACGGCGCGTCCTCGATGGCCGCCAGCGGGGTTCCGTCCGGCGCCACCTCCAGCGAATGCTGCAGCCGGGGATGGCGGCGCAGAAACCGGAGCCAGGCCCAGGCGGACACCAGCGCGAAGACTCCCCCGAAAACCGCGGTGACCGTGAAGGTGGTCATGGTGCTCTTTGCCCCGCCCGAAATCAGGGCACCGATCCATGCACCGATAAACGAAGCTGCCCACGCCACCAATGGCGTGAGCAGCCAGCCTGCAATCCGGACCAGGGCGCGCATAAGTGTCACGTCAGCGGCGCGGCACCCCGATCGAGGTGACGAGTGTGAGGAGAGCGAGACCGGGGAGCACCGACACTCCAAAGCTCCCGAGGTTCCAGCCGGCGCGAGGCACGCCGAGCACCACCGCGAGCGCGAGAAAGACGAAGGCGAGCACGATCGCGCCGAGGACGAGCGCCACAGGGCTCGGACTCCCGGTCTTGGCGGCCTGATTGGCTTGAACCCACGCCCCCATCCACGTCAGGTAGGTGCCCACCATCCACCAGACCGGATGGTACCACCAGTTGGAGCCGCCACCGATCTGGAGCCAGCGATTGGTCCAGAGACCGATCGGCTGGAAGAGCGCGACATCCACCACCATGAAGACGACCGCGGCCGCGAGCCCGATCCCCGCCGCTCCGGCGATTCCTTCGATCGTGCGGGCGCTGGTCCAGAGTCCGGGAAGCACGATGGTCAGCGCCAGCGCGACCAGGAAGATGAGGCCGCACACCACGAGCTCAGTGGTGCCTTGGAGGCGAACCTGCAGCACCGCGAAAACGGCGATGAGCACCGACTGAAGGAGGCCCAGCTTCACCCCGGCGCGCAGGATGTTGGGCACATCGGTCCGGTCCCGTGCGGCGTTCATCGGCAGGGCCGACGTCATGGCGGCTCCATGGCGTGCGAGTGAGCCGGAAAGGTAGCCAGTCCCCCGGGGAGAGGCCAAGACCGCGAGTCAGCGGGCCCAGGCAAAGAGCACGGCCATGTCGGTGATGACCCATGCCGCGAGCGCCCGGTGCATGCCGGCCTGGTGCGCCCCGGCGTCCATGGCGTCGCGCCCGCGCCACCAGGGCAAGAGAACCACCAGCCACGCCGCCGCGGCCACGATGAGGGCGGCCCAGCGGGCCGTCGCCTCGCCGCCGCTCCACCCGCTCTTGAAGCCTGCCGCAGCAAATCCCGCGAACGCCAGCAACGCCATCGCGAGCGCTAGTCCCAGGCTCCGGCCAATTCCGAGCCATACCGCGAGGGTGCGGTCACCCCGCCGGGTATCCTCCTCGAGCTGATAGAGCTGGGTGAGCGGATACAGGGCGCCAAAGAGAAACGCGAAGGAGATCAGCACCACGAGACCGGGGCCCGCCACGTCCTGTCCGGTGAGCGCCCACCCCGCGAACGGAGTCAGGAAGCCGAATCCCGCCATGTTGATCACCCAGTCGAATCCCGCCACCGCCTTGAGTCGCACCGGAGGGACCGAATACAGCACCGAGAGTCCGGAGCATACCGCTGAGGCCGCAAGAAACGGCCGCGGGAGCAAGAGCGCGGCGAGGAGTGCCGCCCCCATGAGAGTCAGTCCGAAGACGGCGAGGCCGGGCGGCGGCGGCGGCGGGCGGCGGAGATAGGCGACGTCGCCCTCGTCGCGGTCGAAGGCGGAGTTGAGGGCGAGGGTGCCGCCGTTAATGCCCACCACGAAGGCTATCGTACCGAGCCAGAGCGGCCAGCCGCCTTCACCCTCGAGGATACCGGAGAGACCCAGGGCGAGCGCACTGCCGGTGAGGAAATGCACCGCCATGATCGGCCATTCCGCCGGCCGGAGATGCAGCAGGTAGTCGAACCATCGGCCCAGCAGGCGGTAGCCGAGTGTGCGTCCGCTCATGCCGTCACTTCGGCGAGCGCCACCGTCCCCACCGCTTCGATCACCACCGTCACCGAAGTCTGGATCAGGAGCTTGCCGCCGTCGCTGATGCCGTGGGCGATGCCTTCATATGGCAGGGTGAGCCTCCGGCCGCGGAGCCAGTCCCTGGCCTCGAAGGCGCGGATTTCCTGTGGCGTGAGCGGGGTGCCGATGCGGGCGGCCTCGCTCACCGCGGCAACGACGGGAGGGGCCAGCTCATCAAGCGAGCGACTCACCCCGAAATCGGCGAGCCGGGTAGCGAGAGGTGCGCCGTGGGATGGCAGCGGGTTACGGATATTGATCCCCACACCGACCACCAGCCATCCCAGCGCGTCACCCTGCCAGCGCGCTTCGACCAGGATGCCACCCGCCTTGCGGTCATTGACGTAGAGATCGTTCGGCCATTTGATGGCGACCCGGGCGCCGGGCTCGATCCAACGCTCGACCAGCGCCGCGAGGGCGAGGCCGACCCGGAGACCCACGGCCTCGATACCCGAGATCTGGCGCGGCCTGCAGACGACGCTGAGCCAGAGTCCGCCCTCGGAGGAAATCCACTGGCGGTGCCGGGTTCCCCGCCCCGCGGTTTGCACCCGCGCCGCGATCGCCGAGCCATGCGGGCCGCCAGCCGCGGCGAGCCCATGCGCGGCATCCTGCGTCGATCCGACGGCGTCGAGCCAGCGCACGGATCCCGGCATCACTTGCCGAGCCAGCCGTACCAGACGAGGCACAGCACGCCGAGGAGCGCGCAGTACGGGGCGAAGAGGTGAAATTTCCCGTGACGGAGGAGCGCCACGAGCCAGCGAATGGCGACGAGTCCCGACACCGTGGCGGCGACGAAGGCGGCGAGAAGAGGAAGCGTGAACGGTGCGCTCCCCGGCGGGATGTGCCGAGCTTCCAGCACTGCCGAGCCGGCGATCACGATGATCGACATGATGAACGAAAACTCGGCGGCCGCTTCGGCCGAGAGCCCACTCCAGAGTCCCGTGGCGATGGTTGCGCCCGAGCGCGAGATCGCCGGGACGATGGCGAGCGCCTGGGCGATCCCGATGAGGATCGCGTGAAGCATCGTCACCCGGGTGGCCGTCGCCCGCAGAATGGCGTAGCGCGTGCTCCAGAGGATGGCGGCGGTGATGAGGAACTGCCATCCCAGCGCCGGCATCGAATGGAAGGAGCGCTCGAAGTAGTCCCGCAGCAGGATTCCGGCAGCGCCGGCGGGCACCGACGCGAGCACCAGGAGAAGACAGTATCGCCACGCTTCGCGATCGCCGCCCAGGAAGCCTCGCGCCAGGGCGAGGAGCTTGACCCGGTACGCCACCAGCACCGAGAGGAGCGTCGCGACGTGGACCACGACCTCGAAGAAGACGCCCTGGGACTGGTAGCCGACCAGCCGCTCGGCGAGCACCAGATGTCCCGAGCTCGAGATGGGAAGGAATTCGGTGAGTCCCTGAACCAGTCCAAGCAAAAGTCCCTGCCACCAGGACAGGGTCATCCGATCACCTCGCGATAAAGCCCCTCGTACATCGGCACGATCCGGTCGGCGTCGAAGAGCCGGGCCCGGGCGACCGCGGCATCGACCATCGCCGCATGGCGCGCGGGGTCCCGCAGCAGCTCAACCGCGCGGCGGCCCATTGCCTCGACCGAGCCGGGGGGCTCGAGGATACCGCTGATCCCGTCCTCGACCACCTCCGGGAGTCCGCCGGCCCGGCTCGCCACGACCGGGACACCGCAGGCCATCGCCTCGAGCGCCGCGAGCCCGAACGACTCGCTCTGGGTGGGCAGCACGAAGAGATCGCTTTGCTGCAGCAGCCCGGCGACGGTGTCGAGCCGGCCGAGGAAGCGCACGTCACCCGCCACTTCGAGCTCGCGCGCTTCCCGTTCGGCGTCGTCGCGCTCCGGACCATCGCCGATCATGAGCAGCGTGGCCGGCATCGCGCGGCGAATGCGCGAGAAGACCCGGACCACGTCCTTGACTCGCTTCACCTCGCGAAAGTTGGAAATGTGGCTGATCAGCTTGTGGCCGGGAGGACAGAGCCCGTCGCGCTGCAGCGATTCGCGGGGCTTGTACTCATCGAGCTCCACGAAATTCGGAATCACCGTGATGCGGCTCGGGTCGCAGCCGAAGGCGCGAACCGTCTCGTCCTTGAGGTAGGTGGAGACGGCGGTGACCGCGTCCGATCTTTCGATGGAGAATTTGGTGATGGCGTGGAAACTCTCCTCCTGGCCGACCAGGGTGATATCGGTGCCGTGGAGTGTGGTGATCACCTTGAGGTGCCGGGAGGGCCCCAGCATCTCGCGCGCGAGCCACGCCGTGGTGGCGTGGGGAATCGCGTAATGCACGTGCAGCACGTCGAGCTTCTGCTGGAGCGCCACTTCATGCTGCTTCGAGGCGAGCGCCAGCGTGTATGGATAGTGCTCGAAGAGCGGGTACCGGCCGGTGGTGGTGTCCACCTCGTGGAAATAGACCCGCTCGGAGTAGCCGCGCAGACGGAACGGCATGGCATAGGTGATGAAATGCACCTCGTGCCCCCGGCGGGCGAGATCGAGCCCGAGCTCGGTCGCGAGGGCGCCGGAGCCGCCGTAGGTTGGATAACACGTTATTCCGATTCGCATCGAGACTCCTTGACGGTGGGAGGTGAGCGGTAAGCGGTAAGCGGTAAGCGGGAAAAGCCTTCCCGCTCACCGCTCACTGCTCACCGCTTACCTCTTCTCCCAAGCCTCCGCTATCTCCACAGCGAGCTGCTCCGGAGGGCGGGTCGCGTCCAGCGTCAGCACCGGCTCGCCGAGCTGATGGCGAAACCAGGTCTCCTGCCGCTTGGCGTACTGCCGGGTGCCGATGGTGATCGCGTCGGCGACGCTTTCGCGGCTCCGCCGGCCATGGAGGAAATCCACCGCTTCGCGGATTCCGACGCTATCGAGCCCTGGCGCAGCCGCCGGGTGCCCCTCGCTCAGCACCGCCGCGACTTCCTCGATCAACCCCCGGCGCACCATCTCCTCGGCCCGAACCCGGATCCGCTGGTGCAGCACCGGACGCGGCACGGTGAGGCGCACGTACCATGGAGTGATGCTGCTCTCGCCCCGGGCCCGGCGATGCCACTCGGAAAGCGGATACCCGGTGAGCATGGCGATCTCGATCGCGCGGGAGGCGCGCTGCCGGCCGCCACCCGCGAAGCCCGGATCGAGTCTCCCCGCCCACCGCACCAGCTCCGATGGCGACATTCCGAGAATCCAGTGCTCCAGCGCGCGGCGGCGCTCGCGATCCAGAGGAGGCTCGACGAAGAGGCCCTCGGAAAGCGCCCGCACGTAGAGACCGGTGCCCCCCACCAGCACCGGGAGCTTCCGGCGTCCGCGCACCTCGGCAATCCATTGCGCCGCTTCCCGCGCGAATCGCCCGGCGCTGAAGCGCTCTCCCGGCTCGGCGACATCGACCCCGTGATGGGGGACCTTCTGCCGCTCCCGCCTGGACGGCTTGGCGGTGCCGATGTCGAGCCGGCGATAGATCTGCCGGGAATCCGCCGAAATCACCTCGACCGGAAGCAGCGCCGCGAGCGCGATGGCGACCGCCGTCTTCCCGATGGCGGTTGGTCCGACCAGCACCGGGAGGCTAGCGTCGCCCAAACCGGCGCTCCAGCTCCTCTCGGGGCAGCTGCACGATGGTGCTCCGCCCGTGCACGTCGTGCGGCGACAGCCGGGTCTCGAAGAGGCGGAAGAGCAGGCGCCGCATTTCCTCCTCGCCGAGGGGCATCCCCGCTTTCACCGCGGCCCGGCAGGCGTAGGTCGCGGCGAAGCGCTCCAGCCGGTTGGCCCACCCGCCGAACCGCCCGCGGGCGAGATCGGCCACCATCTCGCGAAAACATGCGAGAGCATCGAACCGGGGATGCGGCGCGGGGACGGCATGCAGCACGACCGAGCGCCCTCCGAACGGCTCGACCTGGAATCCGACCGCCTCGATCGTGGCGCGGTGCGTCTCGAGCGCTTCCAGCTCCTCGTCGGTGAGCTCGGTCGTCTCGGGAAGCAGAAGCCGCTGGCTCGCGGCCCCGCCGTGGGTGAGTTGCGCCATCACCTCCTCGAACAGCACCCGCTCGTGCGCGGAATGCTGATCGACGATCACAAAGCTGTCGGGTCCCTCGAACACGATATAGCTCTGAAAGAGCTGGGAGACCGGGGCGGCGAAGGTGCCGCTTGGCGCGGGGCGCGGGGCGTCCGTGGGCGCATCGAGGGGCGCGAACAGGGAGTCTTCAGCCGTCAGCCTTCGGCCTTCAGCTGTCGCCAGTGCTGAAGGCTGATGGCTGATGGCTGCGCCAGGTATCGGCCTCCACTCCCCCACCGGCGCCGCCGCCGCCAGCTGGCCGAGGGCGTGGCGGATCGCCTCTTCGGTGACCCGCTCGACCGCGATCCGGTCGCGAAAGCGGACCTCGAGCTTGGCGGGATGCACGTTCACATCCACCTCGGCGGGATCGACCGCGAGGTGGAGGAGGAGGCTGGGGCGGTCTCCGGGATGGATGGCGGAGCGGTAGCCGGCTTCCGCGGCGCGGATCAGGAACGGGTCACGAAAGGGACGCCCGTTGACGAAGAGCTGGGTCCGGCGCCCGGTGGGCGCCGCGTCGCCGGGGCGCTGGGCAAAACCCGAGACCGCGAGCGGGCCGGAGGCGTAACGCACCGGGACGAGAGTCCCGGTGAGATGCGGCCCCCATACCCCCGCGAGTCGCGCCGATTCATCCTGACCCGAGGGCACCTGCAGGCGGGTGTCGCCGTCGACGACCAACTCGAATCCGACCGCCGGGTGCGCCAGCGCGAGGGTAGCGACCGCCTCGGTCGCGGCGCGCGTTTCGCTCGGCACCGAGCGGAGAAACTTGCGGCGCGCCGGCGTGTTGAAGAAGAGCGCGCGCACCGTGACGGTCGTGCCCCGCTGCCGGACGCCTTCGGTCACGCCCTCGAGCCGCCCCCCGGTCACGCTGAGCCCGGTACCATCCCCGCCATCCGAGGTGAGCAGGGTAAACCGCGAGACAGAGGCGATCGCGGGGAGGGCCTCGCCCCGGAATCCGAAGGTCTGCACACCGACCAGGTCCGACGCGGCGACGATCTTGCTCGTGGCATGGCGGTCGAGCGCGAGCACCGCGTCCTGGCGATTCATTCCCGAGCCGTCGTCGCTCACCGCGATCAGCGTCTTGCCGCCCTGCTCCAGCTCGACCCGCACGTGATGGGCGCCGGCGTCGATGGCGTTCTCCACCAGCTCCTTGACCACGGAGCCGGGGCGCTCGACGACCTCGCCGGCCGCAATCTGATTGGCGACGGCATCGCTGAGGATGGCGACTCGACGGGTCGTGGCCGCGGGCATCACCTAATGGCCAAGTGACAGCATCATGCAGTCAGTCATTGGGCCCACAGATTTCACAGATTTCGCAGAAGAGCTTTTCCCAATCTGTTTCATCTGTGCCAATCTGTGGGCGACCGGTCCTGATACGCCGTCGATGGCGTTCGGGGCTGTTCTGCAATCGCATTGGTGACTGCCTTGAGCTGTCATGTGCCCGCCTAAATCTAACGCGGCGTCTCGGCGAGAATCTCCTCGGGAACCCACCCCTTGGCGCCCTCGGCCGTCTCGATGAGCCACCAGCCGGCGAGCCGGCGATCGAGACGCACGATACTGAAGGGGAGGACCGTCCCCCGCTCCGGCGCCAGCCCATGCGGAGAGAGGCGGAGGCTGGCGCCCCCCGCGAGCACCGCGCGCGGCGTGCTGTGCTGATGCCGCTGCAGCGCGCCGCTTCCCCCCGCCACCACGGCGATCAGCAGTGCAGCGGCCGCCGGCGTGCGGCGGCGGCGGAAGAGCACAAACAGGAGGGCCCCAACCCAAAGCAGGATCAGTGCGGCGAGGAAGCACTCCTCCGCGGTGACCGGCCAGCTCCGTTCGGACCGGCGGAGCTGCTCATGCTCCCGTGCGAGCGCGCTCCACAGCGCCTTCACCCTGGGATTGCGCGGCGCGTCGGCGCGCGCGCCGAGGAGCGCCGCCACGGCGTGCGCATCCCGCCGGGACATGTACTCCGAGACGGCCACGTTGTACCAGCGGGCAGGCGACTCCGGCTCCTTGCGAAAGGCCTGCGCCGCGGCAGCGTATTCCCGACGGCCGTACAGCGTCGTGCCCGGCTGTGCCGCGAGCGGCTCGACCAGCGCGGCGCCGAGGAGCGCGCACGCGGCGAGCATGGCCGCGAGCCCCGCCGTCCGGCGGATGCGGGGGGGGATGTCACCGAGCGCGGCCTCGATGTCCTGCAGCAAGGCGGGACGCGCGCTTCCGTGCCCCTCCTTCCCGAACCGCTCCGCTTCGAGGGCAACGTGCAGCCGGACCAGCCGCGCGGCCTGTTCGCGATCGAGGCCCGCGCGACGCAGTGCGGCCGTCAGGCCGGCTGCGGTGAGCGGTGAGCGGTCAACGGTGAGCGGTGAGCGGTGAGCGGTGAGCGGGACCAGCCGTTCGAGCAGGAGCTCAAGCTGAGCGGCGGGGTCCTCCACCGCGGAAGGAGGCAGTGCACGCACTGGCCGGCGGCGCCACAACCCCGTAGCAGCGATTGCAACGATCGGCAATGCGAACAGTAGAAGAATGACTGAAGGCTGAAGGGTGAAGACGCTCTCGACTACCGTAGGGCGCCCCGGCATCCACACCGGCAATGGTGATCGGCGATCCGAGACCGGCGCCGCTTCGAGCACCGGGACGATGATGCCGGTCGCCCGCGCCACCTTGTAGGCCCCGTCACCCGGATCGAAGTACGCGTACTCCAGCGGAGGAAGCGGAAGACTCCCGGCGGAGTCGGGGACGACCGCGAATTTGAACCGACGGTTTCCGCCGATGCGCTGCCCGGTGAGCCGCGGAGCGGTCTCGGAGCCCTCTTCGTAGACGCGGGCGGTCGGAGGCCAGGCAACCTGCGGCGCGGGCCAAAGCGTCAGATTGCCGGCGCCGGTCAGCACGATCAGCACCGGCATCACCGCTGCGGCGCGCCCGGCGCCCTGTCCCAGCCGGTACTCGATCCGCAGCCCGCGCGCGACGGGACCGCCAAAGTTGGCGGGCCGTCCCACGTCGGGAAGAGGCCGCACCACGAGCTGAACGACGCCGCTCTCTTCGGATCGCCGGCGGTCCTCCGCCGAGAACTGCCGGCTCCCCGGCTCGGTCCAGGACAATCGCGCCGGCGGAATCCGGAGCACGCCGGGGCTGAGCGGATAGACCGTCTGGAACCCCACGAAAAGATCGTAGAGCTCACCTTCGACGGTGCGGCTCGCGACCGCGCCGGGCACCGAGGTGCGCGGAGTAGACCATACACCGGGAAGCGCCGGCGGACTCAGCGTGGGAGGCTGGCGCAGCCGAAGCCGGAGCCCGCGTGGGAGCCACGCTGCAGTGAGCACGTTCACCTGGTCGCCGGAATACACCACAGCATCCGACGCCACCACGAAGACCGACGGCCCGCCGAACCGGGGTTGGGGAACTCGGGCGATGAGCGCAAGGAGATCGGACTCCAGTCCCGCCTGCGCGCCGCTCGCCGCGTTGGTAACGACCACCGTTTCCGGCGTGGAGAACTGCGACGCCACGCCCTGCTCGACCCTGATCGGACCGATCGTCCAGGTGCCGACCTGTTCCGCCCGGAGCGTGAGCTCGAGGGTGTAGACCCGGGTAATCTCCCGCCCGGCGGGAATCACATCGGTCCGTTCCCGCCGCTCGACCAGCGCGAATCCGTCGAGCGAGGGGACGTCACTGCGGAAGGCCGCGGTGGATTTGCCAATCGCGGTCAGGGTGTACACGACTTCCTCGCCCACTGCGACACGGGAGCGGTCGACCGAGGTCCGCACGTCGAGCGGCGCGGCCTGAAAGAGGAGCGGCAGCAGCAGTGGGAGCATCACCAGTCCTTGCCGGCGGAGCTCTGCGCCACACGCCGGCGACGCGCCTGATCGGCGCGTACATCGCGTTCGGTCCGCTCGACAGAATTGAGGATCTGCTCCGCTTCGGATTGCGACAGCGCGCTGCCGCCCCGGGGCCGCGGATTCGCCGGCGCCTGCTGTTGCGGCGTCGGCGGCGGCGCTCCCCCGCCTCCGCTCGGCGGCGGGGCGCGTTCCTGCACCAGCTCGAGGTTCCACTTTGCCTCGGCTGAGCGGGGCTGGAGAAGGAGCGCCTCGCGGAAACTCTGCGCCGCCGCTTCCTCGAGCTCGCGCCGCATAGTGGTATCCCGGCGCGATTCGAGCAGCGACACCAGGCCGAGGTTGTAGAGCGCGCCGAAGCGAAGTCCCGGATCGAGGGATCGCGACGCGCTGGTGAGCCACTTCTTTGCCGACGCGAGGTCGCGCCGCGCGATCGCCGCGGTTCCGGCGTTGAAAAGGGCGGTATCGGCGCCCGGACGGCGCAACGCCTCCCTGGCGAACGCGACGGCGGCCGCGGCGGTATCTCCTTCATGGAGCAGCCGGTCGCCGACCGACGGACGCTGCGCCAGCACGGGTGACGCCATTCCCGCGGAGAACAGAATCCCCGCCAGGGCCGGTCCCCGCCGGAGGAAACCCTGTGCGCCGAGCAGCAGGGTGGCGGCGAGGGCGAGCAGCCAGCCCCGCGGCGTCAGATCCTCCCGGCGACGCTCACGCGTCGCGATCCGCTCGAGCCCGGCGAGGACCTGGCGGACCGCGCCCTCCTGGTCGGGGGCGTCGGCGCCAACCAGGATGCCTCCGGCCGCGTCGGCCACCTGCCTGAGCACATCATCGCGCCGCCAGGTCCGCACCGTCGATCCCTGCGCGTCGGTCTTGTAGCCGGTGAGGGTGCCCCGCTCGTCTCTGAGCGGGATTCGCGCGGGGAGAGTATCACCCTCGGCGATGAGCACCAGCGTCACTCCCTCTGCCCGGAGTGCATTTGCGGCGGCGATCGATTCCTCGAGTGGTCCGTGGGTTTCCCCGTCGGTGAAGATGACCAGGACCCGCGAGCCTCCCTCGGCGGCGGCGGTGAGTAGCCCGCGGCCCTGGGTAAGAACCGCGGCGAGCTCGGTGCCGCCTTCGCTCGCCACCTCGGGATCGAGCGCGTCGAGCTGCAGCGCCACGGCCGCGTCATCTAGGGTGAGCGGCGTCAGGATGTAGCTCTTCCCCGCAAAGGCGAGGAGCGCGAGCCGGTCGCCCCGGGCATCCTGAACCACCCGTCTCGCGCCTCCGATCGAGCGCTGCAGCCGGTTGGGCGCGACATCCTCCGCCAGCATGGAACGGCTGATGTCGACACCGATCGCGAGGTTGAGCGCGCGGCCTTCCATTTCCGTCTCATCGCGGCCGTAGCGCGGCCCCGCCGCGCCGATTCCCGCGAGCAGGGTGGCGAACCCGATGAGCCAGGGGCCGGCGCGGCCGGGATGCAGCTCGGCGAGCGCGGGCGACCAGAGCATCGTGGCCCGGCGGCGCGCGCGACGAATCCTCCACGCGAGAAGTCCGGCCAGGATCGCGACCACCGGCGCCAGTGCGAGGAGGAGCAGGGAGTCGAAGCTCATGGCGAGCGAACCACGACGGTGGAGCCGAGCAACAGCGCCACCGCCAGGCATCCGAGACCGGCGAGAAGAAAAGGCGTCGGTGATTCGTCGGCGGCCCGGTACTTCCGGGACTCCACCCGGGTGCGCTCCAGCTGATCGATCTGCTGGAGGATCCGGCTCAAGGATTCGGTGTCGGTCGCCCTGAAGTAGCGCCCGCCGGTCTTCCCGGCAATCTCGCGCAACAGCACTTCGTCGATCTCGACAGGAAGCATCTCGTAGCGGAATCCCGAGAGCCCGCGACCGGTGGGGATCCGGGCTTCACCCTGCGTGCCGACACCGATCGTGTAGACCTTGATGCCAAACACCGCCGCGGCATCGGCGGCAGTGCGGGGATCGACGGCGCCGCGGTTGTTCACGCCGTCGGTGAGGAGAAGGATCACCTTCGACTTGGCGGGCACCCGCCGCAGCCGGTTGACCGCGGTCGCGAGCCCGCTCCCGATGGCGGTGCCGTCCTCCAGCGTCCCAACCCGAAGCGCGGTGACCGCCTGCTCCAGCACGGCGTAGTCGAGGGTCACCGGAATCTGGGTGAGTGCCTCGCCGGCGAATGTCACCAGCCCGATCCGGTCGGCCGATCGTCCCCGGATGAACGCGACCGCCTGGCGTTTGGCGACCTCCAGCCGATTGACCGGCGCAAAGTCTTCCGCGAGCATGCTGCTCGACACGTCGATCGCCACCACAATCGCGATGCCGTCGCGGCGAATCGTGGTCGGGCCGCCCGGGAGCCGGGGACCCGCCGCGGCGATGATCCAGGCCGCGAGCGCGAGAGCGCGGAGCACCGGCGGGAACCATGGCAGCCACGATCTCCGCGCCGCCGCGGCGGCGAGCGCCGCGTCACCCACGGTGACCGCGGCGCCCTTCCGAGTCCGGATCAGGAGCCACACCGGAATGGCCAGGAGCAGGAGGAGGAGCGGACGCGCGAGACTCACGCCATCGCCGCTGCTTCGGCGCGCCGGCAGAGCTCGGCAAAGTAGTCCGGCCCCTTTGGTGAGAACACGCTGTCGGCGATGTCATCGAGCACCCGCTGGATGCGCGCGGTCTCCTCGAGATCCCGGCTCTCGGCGAGGCGGCGCGCGAGGAGCCAGCCCCATCCGTCGAGCGCGGCACGATGCTCTCCCGCGTCGGCCCACTGCGTGAGCATTGCGGGATCATGAAAAAGTTGCCCCCGAGCTCCCGCGCTGGGAGCCGGCGCTGCAGGGGCAGGTCCCCGCCGCCGCCAGAGGAGCGCCGCCACCGACCAGGCGACCAGCACCACGATCGTGAGCAGCGCGAGCGGGAGGAGCGAACGCTCGGAGA
This sequence comes from uncultured Gemmatimonas sp., assembly GCA_964535105.1. GTDB lineage: Bacteria > Gemmatimonadota > Gemmatimonadetes > Gemmatimonadales > GWC2-71-9 > JABFSM01. The sequence continues at coordinate 21,445 of CAZHSO010000031.1, read as the reverse complement.
GCGGGACCGGGGTGCGGGCGGGACGGGGAGGCAACGTCAATCGCCGGGCGCCGGCAGGGAGCACGCTCGTCACCCGCACCCGAACACTCGACGCGGGGAGGGTATCCGAGCTGCCGTCGCGCTTGACCAGGACCGGGCCCGGCATGGTGAGGGTATGCTCACCGGGGTACCAGATTACCAGCGCGTACCGGACAAGAGCGCCCTCAGCGCCATGACGCACCTCGGCAGGCCCGAGCTGCTGGCCGATCGAGCCCACCGTCCACGGCTGCGGCCGGACCACCGTGCTCCCGACCGGTCCGACGACGCGCTCGATCCACACCGTGTCGCCGACGGTGACGGCGCCAGTCTGGAGGAGAAGAAGAAGCAGCAGCACGCTCACCGGCGGCTCGCTCCTCTCCTGCGGATGCGCCGGGCGAAGGCGCGACGAAGCACGACGCCATAGTCGGCGGCGAGATCGAGCGCGATGTGTTCGACGCCCGCGGCGCGCAGCCGCTCGGCGCGTTGAGTCCGCCGTGCTTCCGCCGCGGCCTTCCAGCGGCGGAGCGCCCTGGCGCTCCCGGTATTCACCAGTGCCCGGCGGTCATTCTCCGCGTCCTCCATCTCCACCCATCCCGCCGAGGGAGGATCGACCTCGCGCGGATCGTCCACGGTGAGGGCAATCACCTCGTGGCGGACCGCCAGCTCGCGGATCGCTTTCTCCCATCCCTCCGCGAGGAAATCGGAGAGAATGATCACCACGCTGCGATGGCCGAGCACTCGCGATGCATAATGGATGGCCTGGACCAGGTTGGTGCCGCGGCGCTCGCTGCTGAAGGCGAGCAGGTCGCGAATCAGGCGGAGGGCGTGGCGGCGGCCCTTGGCGGGGCGGACGACGTGCTCGATCCGGTCGCTGAAGAGGATCGCGCCGACCCGGTCCTGCTCCCGCGCCCCGGCGAGAGCGAGCACCGCGGCGACTTCGACCGATCGCATGGCCTTGGTGACGGGGACGCCGACGCGGGTGGAGGCCGACTGATCCACGACGAGGAGGAGCGTGAGCTCGCGCTCCTCGGTGAAGGTCTTGACGTAGGGCGCGCCGAGACGGGCCGAGACGTTCCAGTCGATGGCGCGGAAGTCGTCGCCCTCCACGTAGGCGCGCACCTCGGCGAACTCCATTCCCTGCCCCCGGAAGACGCTCCGGAATTCGCCGCTGAAGAGGGAATCGACCACGCCCCGGGTGCGGAGGGCGAGGCCTTTAACCTGCTTGAGGAGTTCGGTGGGGACGGGCATACGGTCAGCGGTCAGGGGGCCTTAACTGCGCCAAGGAGCTGCGAAATCACCGCATCCGACGTCACATCCTCCGCTTCCGCCTCGAACGTCAGCACCAAACGATGCCGGAGCACGTCCGGCGCTAAGGCGCGGATGTCTTCGGGGACGACGAAGCTGCGGCCCTGCAGAAAGGCATATGCGCGGCTCGCCTGCGCCAGCGAGATCGACGCGCGGGGCGAGGCACCGAACGCGATCAGCGGTACCAGCGCATCAAGCCCCACGCCGGCGGGAGCCCGGGTGGCGCGCACCAGGTCCACGATGTAATCGACCAGCCGCTGATCGAGGTGAATGGCGGCGATTGCTTTCCGCGCCGCGAGAATCGCGGAGGGCTCCAGCACCCGCTCGACCGGAATCGGCTCCCCCGCGCTCATCCGGATCAGAACTTCGCGCTCCTCCAGCCGCGTCGGGTAGTCCACCTTCACCTTGAAGAGGAACCGGTCGAGCTGCGCCTCGGGAAGCGGATAGGTGCCTTCCTGCTCGATCGGATTCTGGGTGGCGAGTACGAGAAACGGCTCGGGCAGCGGGTAGGTCGTCCCGCCGATCGTCACCTGCCGCTCCTGCATCGCCTCGAGAAGCGCCGACTGCACCTTTGCGGGAGCGCGGTTGATCTCGTCGGCCAGGACGATATGCGCGAAGAGCGGACCTTTCTTGGGGTGGAACTCCTGGGTTTTGGGATCGAAGATCATCGTCCCGACCAGGTCCGCTGGCAGCAGGTCCGGAGTGAATTGCACCCGGGAAAACGTGGCGTGCAAAATTTCGGCGAGGGTGCGCACCGCCAGCGTCTTGGCGAGACCGGGCACGCCTTCGAGAAGAACGTGGCCGCCGGTGAGCAGCCCGATCAGGAGCCGCTCCACCATTATGGTCTGTCCGACCAGTCGCCGTCCGATTTCCTCGGTCACCCGGCGGAGCGGGATCGATTCGGGAGCGGCCTGCTCGGAGCGTGGCGCGGCGGTGGCCATCAGGAGCCTCGCGTGGGAATCAGGGAACGAGCTTGATCGCGCGGTAGATCGACTTCTGCTCCGCGGCGGTGAGGGGCCGCCACTTTCCCACCGGCAGCTCGCCGAGACGAATCGGTCCGTAGGCGAGCCGGGCGAGGCGATCCACCTTGAGTCCCAGCTCCTCGGCCCAGCGGCGGACGATGTGCTTCCGCCCTTCCGCGAGGGTGACGTCCAGGATGCTGCGCCCCTCCACACCGGGACGCACCCGTACGGCGCTCGGCACCACGGGCCGTCCTTCGACCAGCACGGGGCGTTTCACCGCCTCGGCGATCTGCGCGGTGGCCAGACCGTGCACCAGAGCGGTGTAGCGCCGCGGCACGTGGTACTTCGGATGGGTCAGCCGCTGCACGGCATCGCCGTCGGTGGTGAGCAGCAGCAGCCCCGTCGTCATCACGTCGAGCCGGCCAACGTAGGTCAGTCCTTCGGAGCGCGGCAGAAAATCGAAGACGGTCCGGCGCCCCTCTTCATCCTTCGCGGTCGTCACGACGCCGAGCGGCTTGTGGAAGGCGATCCAGCGCCGCGGCTTCTGGGCGATGCGCTTGCCCCGCACGGTGATCGTCTGCGTGTCGGGATCCACCTTCGAGCCCAGCGTCGCCACCTCGCCGTCCACCCGCACCACGCCGTCCTCGATCAGGGTTTCGGCGGCGCGGCGGGACGCGATCCCCGCCTTCGCGAGCGCCCGCTGCAGCCGCATGAGGCTCATCGGTCCGCCGCGACGTACGCCGCCGCATCGTCTTCACCCGTGGTCTCCGGCTTCGGCGGCTCGAGCGCGATCGAGAGCTCGTCGGCGCGCGGGAGATTCTGGAGATCGGGAAGTCCGAGCAGTTCGAGGAAGAGCGGCGTCGTGCCGTAGAGCAGCGGACGTCCCAATCCCTCACTCCGTCCGGTGACCTCGATCAGCCCCCGCTCCTGGAGCGAGCGGAGCACCCCGCTGGCCGAGACGCCGCGGATCTCCTCGATTTCCGCGCGGCCGACCGGCTGGCGGTACGCGATGACCGAAAGCGTCTCCAGCATCGCGGCGGTGAGCCGGGGCTGCCGCTGATTGAGCTGGGCCCGCTCGATGGCGGCGGCATAGGCCGACCGGGTGAGGATCTGAAACCCTCCGCCCAGCTCCACCAGCTCGACGCCATGGCCGTCGAAGTCGTAATGCTCGCGCAACTGGTCGAGCGCGGCGCGCACTTCGTCCAGCGAGGCGTCGGTGTCGAGGGTGACCAGCTCTTCCACGGTCACCGGACGTGCCGCGGCGAAGAGCGCGGCCTCAAGAAGCTGGGCGAAAGGATTCACGGCGGACCACCAGCGGCGCGAAGAGCGCGGGTTGAAGCATGACGCACTGCCCGAGTTTGGCGAGCTCCAGCAGTGCAAGGAGGAGCGAGAGCACATCGAAGATCGAGGGCGACGCGCCGAGCGCCTCGGTCCAGATGAATTCCTCCCGCTCCGCGAGGAGCGACTGAATCCGGCGGGTGGCCCCTTCGACGTTGAGCGGGCGGGCCACCACCCGGTGCATGACGGGATGGAGAATGCCGGAGATGACCCGCTGCACCGCCTGCAGCAGCTCGAGCAGCTCGAGGGTGAGGGGCGGCGGCGGAATCTCCGGCCGGGGCGGCAGGAATCCGCGGGAGAACCGGAGCGAGCGCCGGTCGGCCGCGGCCATCATCCAGTGCGCGATCTCCTTGATCTGCTGGTACTCCAGCAGGCGGCGCACCAGCTCGGCGCGGGGATCGTCCCATCCCTCACCGTCCAAGGTGCGCGGCAGCAGCATCTGCGCCTTGAGTCGCACCAGCCGGCTCGCCATCTCGAGATAGTCGGCCGCCTGATTCAACTCGAGCTGGTGGATCACCGCGAGGAACTGATCGGCGATCCGCGCGATCGGAATATCCGCGATGTCGATCTGCTCCTCGCGGAGGAGATGGAGCAGCAAATCGAGCGGGCCGGAGAACGCGTCCACCTTGACGACGAAGCCCAGCGTGCTCGCGAGCGCGTCCGGAGGAGACGCAGCCGCCGGCATCCTGGACTCGGACGAGTCGGTCATGGCCGTGAGCGGAGCCGAGGCGGTCATGTCTAGAAGATCTTCCATCCGCTCCCCACCGCGTAGGGGGTCGCGAATCGGACGAAGAGCGACATCCCCACGAACGCCGGAATGAGCAGTTTCTGCAATGCCGCCGGAAAGAACAGCAGCAGCGCCAGCAGAGGCAGAAACCCGAAGCGCTGAAATGTCCGGTACCGCTCCCTCAGGCCTTTCGGCAACAGGTGATACAGCACGTGGGAGCCGTCGAGGGGCGGGATCGGGAGCAGGTTGAAGAAGGCGAGCATCAGGTTGAGCCACACGCCCCAGGAAAGCATCCGCTGCCCGATGCCGACCACTTCGTCACCGTCCGGCAGCGCGCGCGCGACGAGCCCGAGGAGAATGAACAGCAGCGTCGAGACCACCGCGATGACCAGATTGGTGGCCACGCCCGCGAGGGAGACGATAATGTCGCCTCGGCGATAGTTGCGATAGCGATCGGGACGGACCTCCACCGGCTTCGCGCCACCAAATGTGAATGCGCCCTTCGACGCGAACCACAGCAGCGCCGGCATGATGACGGTGAGCCAGGGATCGATGTGCGGTAGCGGGTTGAGCGTGAGCCTGCCCTGCATGAGGGCGGTGTCGTCGCCCTGTTTGAGTGCGGCGTACCCGTGGGCATACTCGTGGGCCACCAGGGAGAACACGAGTACGGGGAGGGCAAGAATGAAGTCGCCGAGCAGGGAAGCGTCCTGATCCGAGGGGCCGCAGAATTTACACGGGCCCGAGCCGGTGAGTCAACCAGTTCCCTTGCGGCAAGATATTGCCCCGGCTATACTTAGCCTTTTCCAGGGATCGGCAAGCCGCCAACTCCCGTGCCAGCCCCAGACCACGAGGAACGCAGTGCCGAGAACAGAGTCCGCCAAGAAGCAAATGCGCCAAGCCAAGAGCCGCACAGCAAGAAACCGGGCCCAGCGCAGCGCCCTCCGTACCGCCGTGAAGAAGGTTCGGAGCGGCGCGGATGCCAAGGAATCCGCGGCAGCCTACCTGGAAGCGTCCAAGCTCCTCGATCGCTCCGGCCGCAAGGGATTGATTCACAAGAACACCGCGGCGAGGCAGAAGAGCCGGCTGGCGAAGGCGATCAAGAAGTAGGGAGTAGGAAGCTGGGGAGTTAGGGAGCTAGGGAAATACAGAGGGGGCGCCGATCTACTCGGGGCCCCCTCATTCATTTGCAAAACTCACTAACTCCCTAACTCCCTAACTCCCTAACTCCCTAGCTCCCTAACACCTTTCGTTAGAGTGCCGCCAGCTCCGCCCCACAACGCTCACAGTACCACTCGGTGGGGCGGTTCAGCGAGCCGCACTCGCCGCACTTGAGCGTCCGGGCCACCGTCAGGCTCGCGCGCTCCTCGCGGTCGAGACTACCACCCAGCGAAGACCCAGCCTGCGGGGTTGGCTTGGAGTTCTGGGGTGGAGAGTCGAGCGTCACCGAGCGGAGGAACGCCAGCTCGTCGGTGGGACCAGCCGCGGCCTGGGTGGTCTGCTGCCCGGCCTGCGGGAATGGGATCGCGCGCGCCGGCGCCGGTGCCTTGGGAGATCCGGGGCGCGGAACGAAGCGGGGGGCTTCCGGGCGGGGCGGCGGGGCGGCGCGACCTTCGTCGCGGACCAGGGTGAGAGGCGGCGGCTCCGAAATTGAGAGGGGATCGAGATCGAGCATGGGTGGCATCTCGATCTCATGCCCGTGGATGACCCGGATTTCCTCCCGCTCCGGAGTGGACTCCGCGGCCGGAGGCGCTGCTCCGCGCGCCGGCGCCGGCATGATCAGCCCCTGCACTTCCTCCAGGCGCGTGATCTCCCCCGCGAGTCGTCCCAGCTCCTGATCGAACCCTTCGATCTTGCCTGAGCTCTCCAGCTCCACCAGCTGCCATTCGTCATCGGTGTACTCACCCACGGCATGCCGAAGCTCGGCTTCCGAGCGGATCTCGAACTCCTCCGAACGGGACTGCAGGAATTCCTTGGACTGGGCCCGAAGGCCGTCCAGTGTCGATGCGATGAGATCGCCGTGGGTTCCGAGCTGTGCAACGACCTGCGCAAGGCGGGCGCGATAATCGGCGCGGACCTTGCTGCGCACGGACTCAGGAGCACGCGCACCGGCGACATCGAGGCGCTCCAGCCATACGGTGACCTGCTGGCGGATGCCGAGAAGCCCCTCGATTTCGGCGATATTGTGTGACCTTTGGTCGCCCATGCGCCTCCCTCCCGATTCGACGGAACAGACTGGGGCAAGTCGTTCCAATCTAACGCAAAGACGCAACCGCGAAACCTGCCCGGTTCTCATCTGTCAAGAAACCGGTCGGCCGGGGCGGTCGAATGTGACCCTCCCCCCCACCAGCGTCAGGTCCGCCTGCCCCACCAGCGTTTCATTGAGGAAGGGGGTATTGGTGCTCTTCGAGTGCAGGTCCTCGCGGCGCACAACCCAGCGGCGGGCCGGATCGAAAACCACAACATCGGCGGGAGCGCCGACCGCGAGCGTACCACCCGCCAGTCCGAAGACCCGCGCCGGGATCGTGCTCATCCGAGCGATCAGCTCGGGTAGCGACAGAATTCCCGGCTCCACCAATTCCCGGATCGCCAGGCCGAGCGCCGTCTCCAGTCCGATGATCCCGTCCGGTGCTTCGTCGAACTCGCGCTCCTTGGTGTCGTAGTGGTGCGGCGCATGGTCGGAGGCGATGCAGTCGATGGTGCCGTCCTTGAGTCCCTGCCGGATGGCGTCGCGATCTGCCGCTTCGCGGAGCGGAGGATTCATCTTCGCGCTGGTGTCGTACCCTTCGCAGCGTTCATGGGTGAGGGTGAAATGATGCGGCGTGGCTTCCGCCGTCACCCGGAGTCCCTTGGACTTGGCGAGTCGGATCAGCTCGACCGATCCGCGGGTGGACATGTGACAGAGATGCACGTGGCCGCCGGTCAGCTCGGCCAGGATGATATCGCGCGCCACCATGATCTCTTCGGCCGCCGAGGGGATCCCCTTGAGGCCGAGGCGCGCGGAGACCAGCCCCTCGTGCATCGCGCCGCCTTCCGCAAGCGACATGTCCTCGCAGTGGTCGGCCACCGGTATCCCGAAGGTCTTGGCATATTCCAGCGCGGTGCGCATCAGGTGGCTCGATTTCACCGGCTTGCCGTCGTCGCTCACCGCCACCGCGCCCGCCTGGACCATCTCCCCGAATTCGGTGAGCTGCTCGCCGCGCTGCCCCATGGAGACGGCGCCGATCGGATAGACCCGCGCCTTGGCCGCGCGAATCGCCTGGCGCACCACAAAACCCACCGTCGCCTGGCTGTCGGTCACCGGATCGGTGTTGGGCATCGCGCAGACGGCGGTAAACCCGCCGGCCACCGCCGAGAGGACGCCGCTCGCCACGGTCTCGGCGTGCTCGAAGCCGGGTTCCCGCAGGTGCACATGCAGATCGATGAGTCCCGGCGCCACCACCTTCCCCGCGGCATGGAGAATCTCCGCGCCGGGTTGCGCGGGAATGTTGCGGCCCACGGCCTCGATTTTCCCATCCTTCACATAGACGTCGGCCACGCCGTCGGTCCCCCGCGAAGGATCGATGACCCGCCCGCCACGAATGAGAAGATCGGTCATGAGGCTTGCCACTCCGGCGCGCCCCCGGCCAGGAGATAGAGCACGGCCATCCGGATAGCGACGCCGTTGGTGACTTGCGAAAGAATCATGCTGTGCGGTCCGTCGGCGACGTCGCTGTCGATTTCGACGCCCCGATTCATCGGTCCGGGGTGCAGGATCACGAGGTCCTTCCCCGCCCGGTCGAGCCGTTCCCGCGTGACGCCGAACACCCGGTTGTATTCCCGGAGCGATGGGATGAAGCCGGCCTGCATCCGCTCCAGCTGCAGCCGCAGCACGTTGAGCGCATCGGCCCAGGCGATCGCGTCATCGATGCGGGGGATGATCTGCACGCCGAGCTCGGCGAGCTCTCGCGGAATCAGCGTCGCCGGTCCACAGAGCGCGACCTCCGCGCCGAGCTTGAGCAGTCCCCAGATGTTGCTCCGCGCCACCCGGCTGTGCAGCACGTCGCCGCAGATCGCGACCTTGAGCCCCTCGATCCTGCCGAACCGGTCGCGCAGCGTGAGCAGATCGAGCAATCCCTGGGTCGGGTGCTCGTGCCTTCCGTCGCCGGCGTTGATGACGTTGGAGCGGATGCGATCGCCGAGGAACTGGGCCGCGCCGCTGGCGGGGTGGCGGATCACCACCATGTCGATGCGCATCGCTTCGAGGTTCCGCGCGGTGTCCACCAGGGTTTCTCCCTTGGAGACCGAGGATGCGCTCGTCGCCACGTTCACGGTGTCGGCGCTCAGACGCTTTTCAGCGAATTCGAAGGAGATCCGGGTGCGGGTGGAGGCTTCGAAGAACAGATTGACGATGGTCTTGCCGCGAAGCGCCGGCACCTTCTTGATCGCGCGCTCGCTGACTTCCTTGAACGGCTCGGCGGTATCGAGAATGAGGCGGATCTGGCCGGCGGAGAGACCCTCGAGTCCGATCAGATCCTTGCCGAGGGCCGGGGTTGTCATACCGGGGCGCCGCGGACCAGCTCCACCGCGTCGCGTCCGTCGAGCTCGCGCACGGCGACGTTCACCCGGTCGTCGCTGGTGGTGTCCAGGGTTTCGCCGACGATGTCCGCCTGGATCGGCAGCTCCCGTCCCCCGCGGTCCACCAGCACGCAGAGGAGGATGCGGCGCGGCCGGCCGAAATCGGCCAGCTCGTCGAGGGCGGCGCGGACCGTGCGGCCAGTGTAGAGCACATCGTCCACGATCACGACGGTGCGGCCCTCGATGGTCTCGGGGAGATTCGTTTCGCCGACCCGGGGCCGCGGTCCGATGGTGGAGAGGTCGTCGCGATAGAGCGTGATGTCCAGCTTGCCAAGCGGGACGGTCCCTCCCGCCGTCGTGCCGATCAGCGCCGCGAGGCGCGCGGCGAGCTCGACCCCGCGGCGCTGGATCCCCACCAGCACGAGGCCCCCGGTCCCCCCGCTTTTCTCAACGACTTCGCGGGCCATGCGCGAAAGCGCGCTTGCCATGGCGGTATCGTCGAGGAGCCGGGTTACCGAGGGCATCTCGGGGGCGGAAGGTAGTCCGGGGCCAAGCAGGCCGCAACCGATCGGTCGCGGCTACGCCTCCGCGCCGGGAGAGGCGAGCTCACGCCGCCGCCGCCGCGGGACAAACCGCGCCGCCAGGATGACCGCGAGGACCGCGGCGTAGATGAGCGGAAGGCTGACGTCCTTCTTTTGGGACCAGAGGAAGTGCACGATCGCGAGTACCGCGGCCAGATAGACACTGCGGTGGAGCGCCTGCCATCGCTTTCCGCCCAGACGACGCACCATCGCCCGAGGCGAGGTGATGGCCAGAAGCGAGAGGATGACCAGCGCACTGAACCCCACGGTAATCCACGGCCGTTTGATCACCTCGCCGGCCAGCTCCCCGAACGACAGCTCGAGGTCGAACACCAGAAAGATCGCGAAGTGGATCAGTGCGTAGAAAAAGGCGAACAGCCCGATCAACCGCCGCACCTTAACCAGCCCGTTCATGCCGGTCAGGCGCCGGAGTGGAGTAACGCAGAGGGTAATGAAAAGGATGATGATCGCGGTGCGGCCGGTGAAGTGCTCCATCCCCTTCACCGGCTCCGCTTCCAGGTGGCCGGTTAGGAATGCCCACACCTGCCAGGCGAGCGGAAAGAGCCCGCCGACCCAGATCAACGGCTTGACGATCCGCCGAATGACCTGCGCCTCGGTCATCCGGAGCTCAGAAGTTGGCTCGCAGGTCCATCCCCTGGTACATCGAAGCCACCTGGTCCGCGTACCCGTTGAACATGAGGGTCGGCTTCTTGAAGAATTGCCCCAGGGGCCGTTCCTTGGCCTGGCTCCACCGCGGGTGATCGACCGTGGGGTTCACGTTGGCGTAGAAGCCGTATTCGTTCGGCGCCGCGGCTTGCCAGGTGTTGACCGGCTGCTTCTCGACGAAGCGGATCTTGACGATCGACTTGATGCTCTTGAATCCGTACTTCCACGGCACCGTCAGGCGTACCGGCGCGCCATTCTGGTTGGGAAGGGTCTTGCCGTACACGCCGACCGTGAGGAGCGTGAGCGGGTGCATCGCCTCGTCCAGGCGCAGCCCTTCGGCGTACGGCCAGTCGAGCACTCCGCCTCGCTCCCCAGGCATCTGCACCGGATCCAGCAGGGTCACGAATTCGACGTACTTGGCCTTGGTGCCCGGCTCGAGCCGTTTGATCACGTCGCGGAGCGGATAGCCGAGCCACGGCGCAACCATCGACCACGCCTCCACGCAGCGGTGCCGGTAAACCCGCTCCTGCGGTGTCATCCCCTTGAAGAGGTCTTCCACGGAATAGGTCGTGGGTTTCTTGACGTCTCCCTCGACCGCGATCGACCAGGGCTTCGGTCGGAGGGTATGAGCGTTTCGTTTCGGGTCGTCCTTCCCGGTGCCGAATTCGTAGAAATTGTTGTACCCGGTGATGTTCTCCCACGTATCCGGCTTGAGCTGTTCCTGGGCGCTGAGCAGCCTCGGCAGGCCGGTGGCTCCGATCAGGCCCAGGCCGGCGGCTGCCAGCCATTCCCGGCGGCCCCAGAAGAGGCGCTCGTCCGTTATTTCGCGGGTCTCAATGTCCAGCGGGCGGCGAATGAGCATGAGAGACTCCTCGGGGTTCTCCTTACAACCTAATAACGCTTCCCGCGGGGTGATTGGTTCCATGCGGGGGAAAGGGGAAGGGGGAAGGGGGAAGGGTTTCGACCGCTTCCCCTTTCCCCCTTCCCCCTTCCCCCTTCCCCGCATCACGGACAGGGCGGGATTCGAACCCGCGAGACCCTTTCAGGTCTACACGCTTTCCAGGCGTGCCTCTTAAACCACTCGAGCACCCGTCCAGGCGGCGGGGAACTTACCGGATGCTGCGCCGGTCGGTCAACGCGCGCCCGGCATCTCCTCGCCGGTGCCGGGTTCAGCCACGCCGTGCGACCTTTTTCCGGCGAGTGATGGTACCACCACGACTCTTCTTCGCGGCCAGCAGGTCGACCGCCTCGGCGAGCGTCACTCTCGCGGGATCGCTGCCCTTGGGGATCGAGGCGCTCACCCCGCCATGCTTGACGTAGGGCCCGTACTGTCCATCGTAGAGCGCGACCGGCGCCTGATCGGCGGGATGCGGACCGAGCTCCTTGAGGGGCGCGGGGGCGGCGCGGTGCCCTCTGCCGGCCTTAGGCTGAGCCAGGAGCTCGAGTGCGCGATTGAGCGTCACCGTCAGGACCTGATCCTCTCCCTTGAGGGATCGGTAGTCCTTGCCGTCCTTCCCCTGGTCGAGGACGATGTACGGCCCGAACCGCCCCTGCCCCGCGAGAATCTTCGCGCCGGTTTCCCCGTGGGTCCCGAGCAGCCTCGGCAGTGAGAGGAGGCCGACCGCGATGTCGAGGGTCACGTCCTCGGGCTTCATACCCTTGGGAAGACTCGAGCGCCGGGGCTTGGGGTTTTCGTCGGAGACCTGCCCGAGCTGGACGTAGGGTCCGTACTGGCCGGTGAGCACCATGATCGGCTCGCCGGTGCCGGGATGCATGCCAAGCACGTCCGGGCCTTCCCGCTTTTGCCGGAGCACTTCTTCGATGGTTTCCATGGTGAGATCGGCGGGCGCGGCGTCGCGCGGGAGTGACGCCCGCAGAACCTCGCCTTCGCGATTGACCTCGACATAGGGACCGAACCGGCCGATCCGGATCGTCGCGTCCTCGAGACCGCCGACATCCACCGTTCGGGCGAGCGCGGGGTCGATCTTCTTTTCTCGCGACTCCACCTGCTTCTGCAGGCCGTCTTTTCCCAGATAGAAATGCTTGAGGTACGGCAGCCATTCCGCCTGCCCCTCGGCAATCTCGTCGAGCTGCTCCTCCATCTTCGCGGTGAACTTGAGGTCCACCAGCTTCGGGAAGTGATGTTCCAGCAGCCCGGTGACCGCGAAGGCGGTGAAGGTTGGTATGAGGGCCTGACCCTGCTTCTGCACGTAGCCGCGCTCGACGATGGTGCCGAGGATGCTGGCGTAGGTGCTGGGGCGTCCGATTCCGTCGGCCTCGAGCTCGCGCACCAGACTCGCCTCGGTGAACCGCGCCGGCGGCTGCGTTTCGTGCGACACGGCATCGATGCCGAGGCAGGCGGGAGCGTCGCCCACTGCGAGGGCGGGCAGGAGGACTTCCTGGTCTTCGAGCGCCGCTTCGGGATCATCGGTGCCCTCCACGTAGGCGCGGAGGAAACCCGGGAAGTCGATGCGCTTGCCGGTGGCGCGGAAGGTGGCGTCGTCCACGTTGAGGGTGACGACCAGGCTGGTGATCCGGGCATCGGGCATCTGGCAGGCGACGGTACGCTTCCAGATCAGATCGTAGAGATCGTATTCCCGGCCGGTGAGCTTGGTTTCATCCGGGGTGCGAAAATGCGAGCCCGCCGGACGGATGGCCTCGTGAGCCTCCTGCGCATGCACGTTTTTGGCGGAGTAGTGCCGGGGCTTGGGCGGCAGATACTCCTTGCCGTAGAGACGCTCGACGCATTCGCGCGCCGCGGTCGTGGCCTGGCCGGAGAGATCCACCGAGTCGGTGCGCATGTAGGTGATGTAGCCGTTTTCGTAGAGACTCTGCGCGACCCGCATCGTGTCCCGCGCCGACAGCCGGAGCTTCCGGTTGGCCTCCTGCTGCAATGTGGAGGTGATGAACGGCGCCGCAGGACGCCGGATGCCGGGCTTTTCTTCGTTTGCCACAACCCGCCATGGCTTTTTCTGCAGACGGTCGCGGAGCGCTGCGGCTGCCGCCTCGTCGAGTCGCAAGACCTTCCTGTCGGCCGAGAGCTTGCCGGTTTTCTCATCGAAGTCCTTGCCGGTGGCGAGACGAGTGCCCTTAAGCGCCACCAGCTCGGCGTCGAACGTCTGCCCCTTGTGCGCGAGACGCGCCTTCAGGTCCCAGTACACCGCTCTCCGGAAGGCGCGACGCTCGCGCTCGCGGAGCACCAGGAGCCGGACCGCCACCGACTGGACCCGCCCGGCCGACAGCCCGTACGCGATCTTCTTCCAGAGCAGCGGCGAGAGGGTGTAGCCGTAGAGCCGGTCGAGGATTCGGCGGGTTTCCTGGGCGCGGACCAGCTTGTCGTCCACATCGCGGGTGGTGGCCAGCGCCTCGCGGATCGCTTCGCGGGTGATTTCGTGGAACACCATCCGGCGGACCTTGACCTTGGGCAAGAGCACCTGGGTCAGATGCCAGGAGATGCTCTCTCCCTCGCGGTCTTCGTCGGTGGCGAGGATCAGCTCGTCGGCCGCTTTGAGCAGCTCCTTGAGCTCCTTCACCACCTTCCGCTTGTCGGCGGGGACGACGTAGAGCGGCTCGAAGTCATTGTCGACGTTGACGCCCAACCGCGCCCACTCTTCGCCCTTGAGCTTGGGCGGGATATCGGCGGCCTTGTCGGGCAGGTCGCGGATGTGCCCCATGGAGGCGGTGACGTGATAGCCCTTGGGAAGAAAATCCCTGATGGTCCGGGCCTTGGTGGGCGATTCGACGATGACCAGCGACGCCATGACACTCCTGGAAAAGGAAACGCCGCGTTCCTTCGCGGCTCGCGCTAATCTAGTACCATCATGCCCGGCACGCTGTCAATGAGCTAACCGAACCCCCGCATCGGCAACCGGTTGCACGCGGACATGGCGCCGGGGCTCCTGGACCCTATGTTTCCGCCACGTCTTCAGCCGGAGCAGACATGGGTACGATCATCGTGGGTGCGGTGATTCTTCTGGTCGCGTTCGTCGTTCGCACTGCCGGGTCCAGCCTTCGGAGCGCGGGGGGCCGGGCGAGCGGAGCGCTGGTCAATCTGATCAGCCTCGGGCTCGCGGTGCTGGGCCTGACGATTCTGATCAGCTCGAGCGTGGTGGTGATCGATGCCGGCCAAGTGGGCGTGCGCCACGCCTTCGGGAAGGTGGACCCGTTGCCGCTTTACAGCGGGGTGCGGTTCGTGGCGCCGTGGTCCGCGGTCGAGAAGTATTCCACTCGCGAAGAGCAGTGGCCGGCGGAGCGGGAGGGGACGGAGACGATGGACGCCCTCTCCAATGAACAGATGAGCATGAAGGTGGACGCCGCGGTGCGGTGGCAAATCGACCCATCGCAGTCGCCCAAGATCTTTACCGAGCTCGGGACCGAGGAGCAGATCAAGAACGTGGTGGTCAACGCGATCCGGAAGGGGGTGCGGGACGGGATGGTGCAGTTCTCCATCAACGACATCTCGAAGCGCAACGCGATCGCGAGCGCAATGGAGTTCCAGGTGGACAGCGCGCTGCTCACCCGCCCCCGCGTGGGCGGAGAACCGTTCCGGATCGCCAAGATCACCGCGTTCTACCTCCGGAACCTGGAGCCGCCGGCGCAGGTCGTGGCGGCCATCAACAACAAGATCGCCGCGGACCAGCAGATCGAGACCGAGAAGCACAAGGTCGAAGTGGCCAGGCTGCAGTCGGACCAGCAGCGCTACCTGAATCAGACGCTGACTCCCGAGGCGCTGATGAAGCAGTACCTCGAGGTGCTCCACGACATGCGCACCTCCAACAATCTGGTCGTGCTGGTGCCGACCGAGGGCGGGGTGCCGCTGCTGGATCTGGCGGCGCTGCGGAGGAATCTGAATAAGCCGTAGCGGGGAAAGGGGAAGCGGGAAAGGGGAAGGGCCAGCCCGCTTCTCCTCTTCCCCCTTCCCCGCACCACGCCTGTGCGGTGCCTTGTGCAAAAGGCGTCTCCTCCTTGCGCAGTTCCATCACCTCAGGAGGTGCCCTCATGGGACTCTGCAGCAATTGCGGCAACGATTACGACAAGAGCTTCGAGATCACCCTTGGCGGGCGCTCCTACACCTTCGACAGCTTCGAATGCGCCATCCACCTCCTGGCGCCGGTCTGCGGGCATTGCGGCTGCCGGATCATTGGGCACGGGAACGAGGTGGATGGCCGGTTCTTCTGCTGCGTGCACTGCGCGGAGACGGACGGGGTGGCGGGGCTCAAGGACCGGCTGTAGAGAAGGTCAGCTCCTCCGGCGGGCGCGGACAAAACCGAGCCCGCCCGCGAGCACTACCCCGAGGGCGAGGAACAGGAGTCCGGACGGCGCTCCGCCCGCGGCCTGCTGGACACCGCAGAGACCGGTCAGCAGGCAGTCGCCGGGGGTAAATGCCTGGATGAGGAGCATGAGCAAATGTAATAGCAGAGGGAGTGGCGAGTAGCGAAGAGGCGGGTGGGTGTACCCTCTTCGCTCCTCGCTCTTCGCGACTCCCTCGTTTCACGGACAGGGTGGGATTCGAACCCACGATACCCGTAAGGGTATACCGGTTTTCGAGACCGGCTCCTTCAGCCACTCGGACACCCGTCCTTCGGGCGGGAAAACTAACAGGGGGAGGAAGCCGTGGCCACCAAAAACCGCCGGCTTTCACTCGGAGGCTTTCTTCAGCATTGCGCGTGTGAGCCGCTGCCTATTGCGCAGCATCCCCTCCCAGGGATCCCTCCCCTGCTTCTCCGCCAGCGCATGCGCGTTCTCGACAGTGTACTGGTCTCCACTCTTGATCGTGGCAAGATCCTTCCAGGCAATCGGCGCGGAGATCGGCGCACCCTCCCGAGCCCTGGAGGACCACGGCGCGATCGCGGTGGCGCCCCGCGTGTTGCGAAGCCAGTCCACGAAGATCTTTCCCTTCCGCTCCGCCTTGCTCGCCTTGGCGAGATAGCGCTCTGGCTCCTCGTCGCTGAGCCGGTAGGCCACGGCGCGCGCAAAGGCGGAGACCTCCGTCCAGGTCGATCTGCGCGCGATGGGGAGGGCGACGTGGAGCCCTTTCCCTCCGGTCGTCTTGATCCAGGTTTCCAGTCCGAGCTCACCCAGCAGCTCCCTGAGCCGGTGCGCCCCTTCCCTCACCCGCGCCCAGGAAACCCCGGGAGCGGGGTCGAGATCGAAAATGATCCGATCGGGCGATTCGACGTCGTCCGCGCGCGCGCCCCAGAGGTGCAGCTCGAGCACGCCATGCTGGACGAGTGAGACGAGCCCCGCGGCATCGTGCAGCACCGTGTACGCGCCCTTTGCCCCGCTCCCCTCCTTGATGTGCACGGTGTCGAGTGCCTCGGGCAGCGTGCCGCTCCAGTGTTTCTGGTAGAAGCAGGCCTTCTGCCGCCCCGACGGGCAGCGCACCAGCGAGAGCGGCCTTCCCTCGACGTGCGGCAGCATCCAGGGCGCGATCGCCTCGTAGTACGCGGCGAGATCCTGCTTGGTAAGGCCTTGCTCGGGGTAGAGCACCCGATCGGCGTTGCTCAGCGTGATGCCGGCGACCTGCATCGGTTCCTCCCGCCGCACTTCGCGCGGCGCTTTGTCCTCCCGGAGTCCCACGAAGGAGGGATGCCGGAGCAATCCGTCTCCCGTCCACTCGGCAAACGACACCTCCACGACCAGCTTCGGCTCGACCCAATGCATCCCTGCCCCGGATCGAGGCACTCCCCGCTCAGCGAGAGGAGTCTTCCGCTGGAGCGGCTCGAGCGTGTCCTTGAGCGCGGCGAGCATCGTCTCGTTCATGCCGGTTCCGACCCGGCCGGCGTACCGCAGCGTCCCGTCGTCGTCGTGCAGGCCGAGGAGCAGGGCGCCGACGCCGCTCCTCCGGCCCCTGGGGTCGGTGTATCCGATCACCACGAATTCCTGGCGGCTCTGGCACTTGATTTTGAGCCACCACCGGCTCCGCCCGCTCTGATAGGGGACGTCCCGCCGCTTGGCAATCAGACCTTCGAGCCCGTGACGGCATGCCTTGGCGAGCGCCTTGTCCGCGTTTCCGGTGGTGTGCTCGGAGTATCTCACCGCACCGTGGCGCCGCCCCTTCGGCCGCCGGAGCAGCTTCTCGAGCCGGGCTTTCCGCTCGGCAAGCGGGCGATCGCGGAGGTCTTCGCCCTCGAGGCGGAGGAGATCGAAGGCAAAGTAGACGGTGTCGCCCGGGGGATCGGCGTGCAGGCTCTGCTGCAGCGCCTGAAACGAGGAGCGTCCGTCGGGGAGAAGCGCCACCGCTTCGCCGTCGAGGATGGCTGTCCGCGCCGGAAGGAGGGCCGCCGCCTCGGCGATGCCGGGAAATTTCTTCGTCCAGTCGAGGCCGGTGCGGGTCAGGAGACGGACCCGGCCGTTTTCCTTGAGGCACTCGATCCGGTACCCGTCGAACTTCACCTCGTGCACCCAGTCGTCGCCCACCGGCGGAGCGTCCACCAGCGTCGCCAGCTGCGGCGCGATGAAGGCCGGGCGGCCGAGCCCCACCTACGCGCTCTTCCGGGCGGCGGTCTTCCCCCGCCCCCCCGCGCTCCGCCGCGCTCGTGCCGGCGCCTTCCCCTTGCGCTCCACACTCCGCTTCAGCGCCGCCATGAGGTCGAGCACCCGCGGCTCGGAGGTCTCCTCGGCGGGATTGGCCTTCGCCTTCCGGACCCCGCCTTTCGAGCGCTCCTTGATCATCTTGAGCACGTCCCGGCGGTAGGTATCGGTGAACTCGGTCGGATCCCAGGAGGTCACCATCGTTTTCATGAGCTGCTGCGCCATCGCCAGCTCCTGGGGACGGGGCGCCGCGGCGGATCCTTTCACGCTTTTCCGGCCATCGGCATCGAAGGGCCGGACCTCATCGTGATAGCGCAGGAGATGCACGACCAGCGCGTCTTTGTACGGATACACCGCCGCGACGTACTGCCGGGTCCGGAGCACGATCTGCGCGATACCGATCTGCCCGGTGCGCTGCAGTGCCTCGCGCAGCAAGGCGTACGCCTTGTCGCTTCCTTTAAGCGGCGCCACATAGTAGGGCCGGTCGAAATAGATCAGGGCAATCTCATCGCGCCCCACGAAGCCGATGATATCCACCGACTGGGTGGCCTTCGGATTCGCCGCCTTCAGATCGGCGTCGGTGAGGAGGACGTAGCGGTCCTTGGTGACCGCGTATCCCTTGACGATGTCCTCCTGCTGGACCTCGGCGCCGGTGGATTCGTTGACTGTGCGGTAGCGGATGCGGGAATTGTCCCGACGGTCCAGGAGGTCGAGGTCGAGCCGCTCGGGGGCTTCGGCGGGATAGAGCTCCACCGCGATGCTCACGAGCCCGAACCCCATCGTGCCATTCCAGATCCCATGTGGCATGATCGTCCCCTCCATGCGTCCCACAACAAGAAGCGCGGGCGTGGCGGAGCGGCTCCGAAGAGCCCTCACCACGCCCGCGCCTGACGGGACCAGATCCCGTTCGACCGGACGGCTGAAGCCGCCGCGCATCGGCGGCGGGCTTCCTTGTCCTGCTGGTTGGACGCTAACGCGGGCTGTATCGATACACAAGAGGTTTGCGCTTCGGCGAGCCCCGGAGGACCACCATGGCGGATCGCCGCAACGAGCCCCACGACACGACCCCGCGGGAGTCCGAGGAGGGTCTCGCATACCAGCGGAAGAGCTGGAGGGTAGAGCGGGTCGGCTGGGTCCTCATGGCGGCCTTCCTCGTACTCGGCATGCTGGGACTCTTCGGCGGCGAACCGCTCGGCCGACCCAACGAGGATGCCAGATTCTACCGGCTGGACCGATAACCGCGCACGAACCCTTCCTCTTGCCTCTCCGGCGCCCCACGAGTATTATGGAACTCACATCCCGGATCGGCGGATCAAAGCCGGTCCCCTTGTCGCAAGGGCAAGACGGCCCGTGAGACGAAGGCGTGATCGAGGCTCCCCCCGGGAGCCACCCGATCGCGCCCTTTTTGTTCCGGGCCGGGAGCCAGGACGGGCGAGCAGGCGGGTCGCCAGTCGGAGGCGGAATCGGGCGCAGGCCCGCCTCTGCCTTTTTTCGTATTCGAGACCACCCTGGGTGGCAGAAGGCTTATGAATTGGGATCGCATCGAAGGCCGCTGGCACGATCTCGACATCATCGCCGGCAAGCGGGACCAGTTGGTGGGCCTCCTGCAACAGCGCCACGCGGGATGAGATCGAGCGTGAGGTTCGCGAGCTCGAGTCCCGTCTTGCGGACGCGCCGTAGCATCCGCATCACCCGAACACTCAATGGAGTCGCACATGACACGGTCCGGACTGCTGGTGCTCCTGCTCGCGGTGGTCGCCGGGTACTTCGGACTCGGCGCCGTCGCCGGCAACCCGGTGACCGTCGCGGCAGCGCTGGTCGCTGTCTTCGTCGCCGTCTTCTTCATCACGCTTGCCTACGAATCCGCGTCGCGCCGCCGGTGGCTCGTCTGAGGGGGCCCACCGCGGGCCCAGCCTGCACGCCAATACGGTGACCGACGGCAATCAGGACCTGCGCGGTTCAGTAACGCCTCAGAACGGGAGGGACCCCATGGCACTCGAGTCGATGCGCGAGCTCCTCGCGCTGGAGCTGCAGGATATCTATGGCGCCGAGGCGCAGGTGCTCAAGGCGCTGGCGAACATGGCCAAGGCGGCCGCAGCCCCGGGCCTCAAGCAGGCATTCGAGCGCCACCTGGTCGAAACGCAAGGGCAGATCGTCCGCCTGGAGCAGTGCTTCGCGGTGCTCGGTCTTCCCGCGCGCGGCAAGCATTGCATGGGGATGGAAGGGCTGATCGCCGAAGCGAACGAGATGATGGATGAGGAGGGCCCCGATCCCGTGGTGGACGCGGGGCTGATCGGCGCCGCGCAGCGAGTGGAGCACTACGAAATCGCGGCCTACGGCTCGGCGATCGCGTTCGCCGAGCTGCTGGAGGAGACGCAGGTGGCGACGCTGCTGCGACAGAGTCTCGAAGAGGAGGCTTCCGCCGACCGGGCACTGACGGTTCTGGCGATGAGGGAAGTCAATGCTACGGCGCTGGCGGCGGGGACGCGGATAAGCGAAAGCTAGCGGTAAGCAGTGAGCGGTGAGCGGGACAAACCCGCTTACCGCTCACCGCTCACGCTTTTCCGCAAAGAACTCCCTCAGAAGCGCGCTACACTCCTCCTCCAGCACTCCCCCCAGCACCTCCGCGCGATGATTCAGCCGCGGATGCCGTAGAAGATCTTCCACCGACCCCGCCATGCCGGCCTTCGGATCCCGGGCGCCAAAGACCACCCGGCCCACCTTGGCCAGGACGATCGCGCCGGCGCATTGGGCGCATGGCTCGAGTGTGATGTATAGCGTCGCCTCCGGCAGACGATCGGTCCCCAGCAGTGCGAGGCTCTGCGCGACGGCGAGAAACTCGGCGTGCGCGGTGGGATCGTTGCGCAGAACGGTCTCGTTGTGCGCCTCGCCGAGGGTCCTCACTCCCTGAATCACCACCGCCGCCACGGGCACCTCGCCCCGCTCGAGTGCCCGGCCCGCCAGACGGAGCGCCCTCCGCATCCCCTCCTCGTCGGCCGGCGAAAGCGGTGGACTAAGCAATCTGCAGCGCCTCGGCCGGAGCGATCTTCTTGCTGAATCGCAGATGGTCGCCATCCCGGTCGGCCACGATCCGGTCGCCCGCGGTGTACCCGCCCTCCAGCAGCGTCAGCGCCATCGGGTTCTGCAGCATCATCTGGATCACGCGCTTGAGGGGACGCGCGCCGTAGACCGGATCGTACCCGCGGTCGGCCAGCAGCTCGCGCGCCGCGGGAGTCAGCTCGAGCCTGAGCTGACGGTCGACCAGGAGCTTGTCGAACCGCTTGAGCTGGAGGTCCACGATCTTGTCGATGTCTTCGCGCGAAAGCGGCCGGAAGACCACGATATCGTCCACCCGGTTCAGGAATTCGGGCCGGAAATGATTGCGGAGCTCGACGCGCACTCGCTCCTCCACCAGCGCCCACGCCTCGGGGGACGCCACCGCGCCGGCCTCCACAATGAGGCGACTGCCGAGGTTCGAGGTCATGATCAGTACCGTATTCCGGAAATCCACGGTGCGCCCATGACTGTCGGTCAGCCGGCCCTCATCGAGAATCGAGAGCAGAATGTTGAAGACATCGGGGTGGGCCTTTTCGATCTCGTCGAAGAGGACGACGCTGTAGGGCCGGCGCCGGACCGCTTCGGTGAGCTGGCCGCCTTCGTCGTAGCCGATGTATCCCGGGGGCGCCCCGATCATCCGCGCCACCGAGTGCTTCTCCATGTACTCCGACATGTCGAGCCGGACCATCGCGCGCTCGTCGTCG
>CAZHSO010000030.1:12982-37044 GCA_964535105.1 uncultured Gemmatimonas sp. | reverse complement strand
GTCACCAGCGCGCCCGGGGAGCCGGGTCTGATCGCGGTGCAGGATGAGCGCGGAAAGTTTCTCGGCCAGGCGCTCTGCTCCCCGCGCTCCGAGATCCGCCTCCGTCTGCTGGAAAAGAGCGACCGCCCGGTCGACGCGGCGTGGTGGACTGCGCAGATCAGCGGGTGCCTGGCCCGCCGCACAGGTGTCGATGCGACCGCCTATCGGGTGGTACATGGCGAGGGCGACGGCCTGCCTTCGCTGATCATCGACCGGTATGACCGGTTCGTGGTGGTGCAGCTTCTTTCCGCCGGCCTCGAAACAATGCGGGAGGAGATTCTCGCCGCGATCCGCGCCGTGCTGGCGCCCGAGGGAATTCTTCTGCGCAACGACACTCCGGTCCGGCGACATGAGGGGTTGCCCGAATCGGTCGAGTTGGTGCATGGGAGCGTTCCCGATGAGATCGCGGTCCGGGAAGGAGAAGTTCGTTACTTCGCCGCCCCCTGGACGGGGCAAAAGACCGGCGCCTTTCTCGATCAGCGGCCCAATCGCGTCCGCGCCGCCGAGCTCGCGATACCCGGGGGACAAGCGCTCGACTGCTTTACCTATCACGGATCGTTCGCGCTCCACCTCGCCCGCCGGAGCAAAGAGGTGATCGCGCTCGACAGCAGCCCCGAGGCCCTCGCGCGGGGCGCCCGAAACGCGGCGCTCAACGGGATGGATAACATCCGCTGGGAGGCGGGGGATGCCTTCGAGGCGCTCCGGGCCATGGTCCGCGCCAAGGCAAGGTTCGACACGATCGTGGTGGACCCGCCGGCCTTTGCCAAATCGAAGAGCGCGGTGGCGCAGGCGCTCCGGGGATATCATGAAATCAACCTTCGGGCGATGAAGCTCCTCGCACCGGGCGGTGTGCTGCTGACCGCCTCCTGCTCATTTCACATCGGGCGGCCGCAGTTTTTGGAGATGATCGCCGCGGCGGCGCGGGACAGCGGACGGGTGCTGACGGTCGTAGAGCACCTCGGCCAGGGAATCGATCACCCCGAGCGCGTCACCATCCCGGAAACGGGGTATCTGAAGGGGATCGTGCTCCGAGCGGCCGATCCGGCCGAAACCCGGCCCTAGCCCCAACCCCCGGTAGTTTCTTACTTTAGGGTTCATGCTCACGGCCGCCCAGCTCGATTCTCGAGCCGAGTCTTCCCGGACTCGGCGAGCCCGGCCCGTGGTGTCCCCCAAACAGCAGCATCAGGAATACCTGTTCCAGCGGATCGAGGACTACAAGAACTCGCTCGCCCGGGACGAGCTGCTCCGGCTGGGCAACGATGCCGCCCTCGAACTCCAGGATGCCACCGAAGGCCAGTACTTCCTGACCGAAGTGGTCATGCAAGAGACCGTGGACCGCATCATCATGAAGCGGCTGCGACTCCCGCAATTCACGCGCTGGCGCAAGAATCACGCGAAGGTCCGGCAGGCGCAGCAGTCGCCGACCCATTGGGGCCTGGAGCGAAATTCCGTGGTGGCCGCCATTCTCCCGAGACTGGAGGAGGGCGACCGCGCGCTCGTCGTCGGGGGGGGAGCCGAGGCCGCGGTTTACCTTCTCGCCGCACACGATGTCCACCTGACCTGCCTCTTCGGAGACAACGCCACCTGTACCCGCATCGAAACCCGGATGGCCGCCGAATCACTAACCGGGAATTTCGAGGCCTTCGTGGCGATGCTGGGGAGCTGGTTCCCCTGCCTTGATCAGCCGGTGCACCTGGTCGTGATCGATGCGGGGACGCTGGCGGCGCTGCCGTCTCCCCGGCGCGTCGCCCTGATGGCCCGGCTCCAGGACGCCACCATTCCGGGAGGCATCCACGCCGTCATGCCAAGTGGCGGCGGTGTGGCGGAAGCCTGGGTGTCGCTGTACCCCGACTGGGAGCGAGTTCCGGTGCCGACTCGCTCCACTCGAAGAGGAGGCAAGCGCGAGAGCTCACCGGGTGTCCTGTTATCGCGGCCGTTGCCGAAGGCTGTCTTGCACGCATCGACTGCCTGAGCGTCCGGACCGTCAAACAATCAGTCGGTTTCCCCCTTCCCCGATCCCGCTTCCCCACTTCAGTGCATCTGCTGATACTTCAAGCGTCTCCTTGCCTAATTCAGGAGACCCCATGCCAACCACATCGCCGGAACTGGACACGCGGGAGCCCCGCGGGATCATCATTCGGATGGGTGCGCCGAAGCGGGCCAAGGTACCTTTCTGGGCATACCTCTGGAGCGAAGAAGACACCTCCGGAGCTTGCGCCGCCCCGAGCAGGGGCCGTATCCTCGAATCTCCCTCTGCCGCGGATGGATTGACCCAGTCATGGCGAGCTTCACCCTGAATGGTGAGGAAATTCCCTTCGAGCCGGGCGCGACGATTCTGGACGCCGCTCGGGCTCGCGGGGTAGACATCCCCACCCTCTGCTGGTATCCGAAGCTCCCCAACGTTGCCAACTGTAGAATCTGCCTCGTCTCGGTCCAGGGCGGTGGCAAACTGGTTCCCGCCTGCGGTACTCCCGCCGCTCCCGGCATGGTCGTGGAAACCGAGTCGGCTCCTGCCGTCGAGAACCGGCGCAGCGTGCTGCGCTTCCTCCTCGAGCGGTATCCCGGCGATCATCTGAGCAACGGCGGGCGGGATCACCCCCGCAACGAGTTCGAGCGCTACGTCACCCGCTACGGGGTGACCGAGCACGCCCGCCGGGAGCTGCCGCTCCGTGCCGGCGACACCCGACCGGGCGACGTCATGATCAGCCACGACATGTCGCTCTGCATCCTGTGCACCCGGTGCGTGCGGGCCTGCGAGGATATCCAGGAGGTCGGGGTGCTCGACGTCGCAGAGCGCGGCGCCGGCACCGAGATCATCGTGGGGGGCGACGGCGACCCCGATCACGCCGGCTGCACCTGGTGCGGTGAGTGCGTCCGGGTCTGTCCCACCGGGGCGATTTTCGAAGTCATGCCGCGCAAGCGGTTCGATCAGAAGGCCATCCGGGAGCCCGACCGCGTGGTGCGCTCGGTCTGTCCGTATTGCGGGGTCGGCTGCCAGATCGATATCCACGCG
Source organism: uncultured Gemmatimonas sp. (assembly GCA_964535105.1). Classification (GTDB taxonomy): domain Bacteria; phylum Gemmatimonadota; class Gemmatimonadetes; order Gemmatimonadales; family GWC2-71-9; genus JABFSM01. The sequence continues at coordinate 33,992 of CAZHSO010000030.1, read as the reverse complement.
CGCGGCAACGAGGTCGTGCGAGTCACCTCCCCATGGATCGAGGAGCGCACCCCGAATCAGGGCTCGACCTGCGTGAAGGGCCGATTCGGCTACGACTTTCCGCAACACCGCGACCGGCTGCTCAAGCCGCTGATCCGGAAAGGATGGGAACAGCGAGAGGGTCGCTGGGTTTACACCGGTGAATCACCGCGCTACCGCACTGGCGACTGGCAGACGATCGCCGAGGAGGGCCGAGGCCGCAAACCGCGTCCGCCCCAGCGTCAGGTGGGCAAGCCGCCGCTCACGGGGCTTCCGGTGCTCGACGATGGCGACGTGCGCGACCGCAACGCGACTCCGCCGGAGTGGTACGACAGCTTCCGCGAGGCAAGCTGGGAAGAGGCGATGAGTCTCACCGCCCAGGAGCTGGCGCGGATTCGCGATACCGTGGGGCCGCAGGCGCTGGCCGCCTTCTCCTCCGCCAAGTGCAGCAACGAGGAGAACTACGCCCTGATGCGGATGGTGCGCGCCGGGTTCCGGACCAACAGCGTGGATCACTGCACCCGGCTCTGCCACTCGACCTCGGTGGCCGCGATGAACCGGGCGCTGGCCACCGCAGCCGCCTCGGGCTCGATGCGGGAGATCGAAGAAGCCTGCGATGTGATCTTCATCGCCGGCGCCAACACCACGGAGAGCCACCCCGTCTTCGGCGCGCTGATCAAGCGGGCGCGGGTCAAGGGCGCCACGCTGATCGTGGCGGATGTGCGCAAGACCGAGCTGGCCGGGCTGGCCGACATCCATCTCCAGATGCTCCCTGGCACCGACGTCGCCCTCTACAACGCGATGCTCGCCCACATCATTCGCCTCGGGCTGGTGGATGAGGGGTTTATCCGGGACCGCACCACCGACTTCGAAAAGGTGAAGGCCGCCGTCGCGCCATACACCCTCGAGGTGGCCGAGCGGATCACCGGCATTCCCCGGCATCTGATCCAGGGGGCGGCGGAGCTCTATGCCCGGGGGCCCAATACCTCGACGCTCTGGGCGATGGGCCTCACCCAGCACGCCACCGGCACCGACATCGTTGCCAGCCTGCTGAATCTGCTCCTCGCCTGCGGGATGATCGGCCGCTGGGGCGCCGCGATGATTCCGATTCGCGGCCAGAACAACGTGCAGGGGGCTAGCGACGTCGGGGCGATTCCCTTCGCCTATACCGACTACCGCCCGGTCAAGGATCCCGCCAACCGCGCGGAGTACGCCTCGGCGTGGGGCGTTCCGGCGGAATCGCTCTCGCTCGAGGACGGTCTCATGGTCACCGAGATCGTGAAGGAGGGAAGCCCGGTCCGGGGGATGTTTATCATGGGGGAGAATCCGGTACTCTCGGATCCCAACGTCGCCAAGGCGGAGGAGTGGGTCCGGAAGCTCGATTTCCTGGCGGTGCAGGATCTCTTCCTCACCGAGACGGCACGCTGGGCCGACGTGGTGCTGCCCGGCTCATCGTTCGCCGAAAAGGAAGGCACTTTCGCCAACACCGACCGGCACATCCAGCTCGCGATGCCCGCGGTCGCTCCGCCGGGGGAGGTGCGGCAGGATCTCGAAATCCTTGTGGACCTCTCCCGGCGGCTCGGTCTCGCGACCCCGTTCAATACGCCGGAAGAAGTCATGGACGAGATTGCGCGGGTGACGCCGACCTGGCGTGGCGTGTCCTACGGCAAGCTCCGCCGGGAGGGCTCCCTCCAATACCCGGTGCCGACGCCCGACTCGCCCGGCACGCCGTTCCTCTTTGCCGACCGTTTTCCCACGGCCGACGGCCGCGCGCTACTGGTTCCGGTGGAATACCTGCCGCCGTCGGAGCTCCCCAGCGAGGAGTATCCGTACTTCCTCAACACCGGCCGCCAGATGTACCACTGGCACACCGGCACGATGACTCGCCGCTCCGAGGGGCTCGACTCGCGGGAGCCGGTGCCGATCATGGAGGTCTGCGCCGCCGATGCGCTGGCCCTGGGTGTGACGGAGGGGGAGACGGTGCGGGTTACGTCGAGACGCGGGAGTATTCTGATCGGAGTCCGTATCTCCGAGCGCCAGGCGCCCGGGCAGGTCTTCATTCCCATGCACTTCCGCGAGGCGGCCGCCAATCTGCTCACCAATCCGGCGCTGGATCCCTATGCCAAGATCGCCGAGTTCAAGGTGGCCGCGGTGCGGGTGGAGGCGGTCTCGGGCGCTCCGGCCGGAGCGTCGTGGGTATCGTAGGGGGTTCGCTGGGGTATCGTCTCCTCAAAGCCGTTGCAGCCGGAGGCCAGGGCGTCCACAGCATGAACGGCAGCGCCTATGCCAACAGGAGCAAGCTCCGGGTGCTTCTGGGAGACGACCTGCTGGCGCACGTCCGCGGGGCCACGGTGGTGGATTTCGGCTGCGGAAGCGGCACCGAGGCCATCGAGCTCGCCCAGGCAGGGGCAAAGCAGGTGATCGGCGTGGACATCCAGGAGGAATTCCTGGAGGAGGGCCGCCGGCGCGCCGCCGAACAGGGCCTGTCGGATCGGGTGTCGTTCACCGCGGCGCCCAGCGGGCCGGCCGATGTGATCGTCAGCATCGATTCCTTCGAACATTTCGGAGCTCCTGCGGCGGTCCTCTCTTCCATGCACGCGCTGCTCCGTCCCGGCGGCAAAGTGGTGGCGTCTTTCGGGCCGACCTGGTATCACCCCCTGGGGGGGCATCTCTTCTCGGTCTTTCCCTGGGCGCACCTGGTCTTTACGGAAGCGGCGCTGCTCCGCTGGCGGGCGGACTTCAAGTCGGACGGGGCGACCCGGTTCGGAGAGGTGGCGGGGGGGCTCAACCAGATGACCATCGCGCGCTTCGAGCGGCTGGTTGGCGAGAGCCCGTTCGAGCTGGCCGCGCTCGAGGCAGTGCCGATCCGCCGGCTCCGCTGGCTCGCCAATCGGTTCACCCGCGAGGTGACGACCGCAATCGTGCGGGTCACTCTCGTCAAGCCGGCGCTGCGTTAGCGCCGGGCCTCGGAACCCACCCCCGGCATGGCCATCCTGCTTTTCCTTCTCGGAGCAAGCTTCATCCTCTACGCGCTGTTCGGCTACCCCCTCCTCCTGCTGATCTGGGGGCGAGTGCGTCCTCGTCCCGTGCGCCGCGCGCCGCTCTTCGTGGCGGTATCGGTGCTGATCCCGGTCCGGAACGGCGCGCGGTACCTGCGGGAGAAACTGACGTCGGTGTTCGGGCTCCGGTATCCGGAGGAGCTGCTGCAAGTGATCGTAGTGAGCGACGGCTCCACCGACGATTCGGTCGCGATCGCGCGCACCTTCCCGCGTGTTTTGGTGATCGAACGTCCCGCGGGGGGGAAGTGCGCCGCCCTCAACGCCGGGATGGCGCGGGCGAGCGGAGAGATCCTCTTCTTCACCGATGTCCGACAGCCGTTGCACCCCGATTGTCTGGCCAAGCTGGTGGCCTGCTTTGCCGACCCGTCCATCGGAGTTGCAAGCGGGGAACTGGTGATCGTGAAGGGCGATCACCACGAGCACGCCAACGTCGGGCTCTACATCCGGTTCGAAGAATGGCTTCGGAAACAGATTAGCGCGGTGGGCTCGGTGGCCGGCGCCACCGGGGCCGCCTATGCCATGCGCCGGTCGCTGGCCGTGCCACTTCCCGAAGATCTCCTGGCGGACGATGTTTTCCAGCCGGTTTCGGCGTACTTCCAGGGCTACCGGGTGATACTCGACGGCGGCGCCATTGCCTACGATTACCCGAACACGGTCGGCGACGAGTTCCGCCGCAAAGTCAGGACGCTCGCCGGACTCTACCAGGTCATCGGGCACTTTCCCCGACTCTTCAACCCGAGTTACGACATCTCGTTCCACTTCCTCTCCCACAAGTTCGCGCGGCTGGTGCTCCCGTTCGCGTTCCTTCTCGTGGCGGTCACCACCTTCTGGCTCCCCGAGCCCTGGCGGACCATCGTCCTTGCCGAACAGACCGCTTTCTACGGACTGGCCTTGTTGGACGTGGTACTCCCGGCCAGTTTCCCCCTGAAGCGGGTCCCTTCGTTGTGCCGGCATTTCGTGACGCTGCTGCTCGCCTCGGTCATGGCGACGTCCATCTTGGTGCGCCCGAGCCAGGCGCTGTGGATGGAGAAACGATAGGAAGGGAGAACCAATGCTGGAGAGGCTTACCGAGCTGACGGCCACCCGCCTCGGGGGGGACCTCATCAGCGACGACGGGCACCGGCCGGATTGCGATCAAATACAACGGGCACCACGAGAGTCACTGATGCGCGCCCTCGTCAAGACCAAACCGGGACCCGGCATGGAGCTCTGCGAGGTCCCCGTCCCGGCGTGCGGACCGAGCGATGTCCTCGTCCGGGTGCAGGCCGCGGGGGTCTGCGGAACCGATCTGCACATCTGGGAATGGGACGCCTGGGCCAGCGGACGCCTCAAGCCGCCGGTCATCATCGGGCACGAGTTTGCAGGACGAATCGAGCGACTGGGCTCCGAAGCCCTGGCGGAGGACCTCCTGCAGGTCGGCGACCTCGTGACAGCGGAGGGGCACATCGTTTGCGGGCACTGTCTCCCCTGTCGAACCGGACACTCCCACCTCTGCAGCCGCACCCGGATCATCGGCGTGGACCGGGACGGGGCTTTTGCCGATTACATCGCGATGCCCGCGTCCAACGTCATGAAGCTCGAGGGCATCCCGGTCGAGATCGGGGCCATCATGGACCCGATCGGGAACGCCGTGCACACCGTCCTCGAAGGGGGCGATGTGCCGGGAAGCACGGTCTTTGTGCTGGGCTGCGGACCGATTGGCTGTTTTGCCTGCGGAGTCGCCAAGGCGGCCGGCGCCTCGCTCGTCGTGGCGAGCGACTTGAATGACATGCGGCTCGACCTCGCGCGGCAGATGGGGGCGGACGTGACGCTCAACCCGGAACGGGACGACGTGCTCGCCAGGATTCGCGAGGTGACCGGCGGGGACGGGGCCGACCTGGTCTGCGAGATGAGCGGACATCCCGCCGGCCATGCGCAGGCCTTCGCCGCGGCGCGCGTCGGCGGCCGGGTGAATCTCCTCGGCACGCCGAGCCGGAGCACCGAAGTGGACTTCGCGCGGGATATCATCTTCAAGGGACTCACCCTCTACGGGGTCACCGGCCGCAAGATGTACTCGACCTGGCACCAGATGGCCCGCTTCCTCAGGAACGATCAGCTCGATCCCCGTCCGGTCATCACCCACCGGTTTCCCCTCGAACAAATCGCCGAGGCCATCGGGGTGATCAAGGAGGGCCGCGCCGGCAAGGTCATCCTGGAGATCGCCTCCTGAGCGGGCTCCTCGAAACCCGTCTCCGGGAAAGCCTGGTCCAGTTCCAGCGGGACGGGGTGTACAAGCAGCTGAACTTTCTCGAGTCGCCCCAGGGGCCTCGGGTGCGCATGGAGGGCCGGGGCGAAGTCATCATCCTCTCGTCCAACAATTACCTCGGCTTAAGCGCGGAACCCGGAGTGATCGCCGCGGGGAAGGACGCGCTGGATCGCCTCGGCGCAGGGACCGCGTCGGTGCGGTTCATCTGCGGCACCTTCACGATTCACCGGGAGCTCGAGGCGGCGCTCGCGCAGATGGTCGGCACACCGGCGTCGCTCAGCTTCGTGAGCTGCTGGAACGCCAACGAGGCGCTCCCCGGGACCGTGCTCACCGACCGCGACCTGGTGCTCAGCGATCAGCTCAACCACGCGTCGATCATCGATGGAATTCGCCTCGCGAAGGCAATCACCAAGTGCCAGGCCGGAGTGTACGAGCACGGGAATCTCGCGGACCTCGACGCCAAGCTGGCCGCCGCGAAGGACCGCGAAGTGAAGATGGTCATCAGCGACGGCGTGTTCTCCATGGAGGGGGCCATCGCCGATCTGCCGGGCCTCACGGAGGTCTGCCGGAAGCACGGCGCGGTGCTGGTGCTCGACGACAGCCACGCGACCGGCGTCCTCGGGGCGACCGGCCGCGGCACCGCCGAGCATTTCGGCATGGTCGGGGAAGTCGATGTGATCACCAGCACGCTCGGCAAGGCGCTCGGCGGCGCGGCGGGAGGATTCGTGGCGGGTTCGGAGGCGCTGTGCGACTATCTCACGCAACGCGGGCGCCCACAGCTGTTCAGCAATGCCCTGCCCTGCACGGTGGCAGGGAGCGCCCTGGCCAGCGTCCGGTTTCTCGAGGCCCATCCCGAACGCGTGACCACATTGCGGGAGAACACCCGTTACTTCCGCGAGGGGCTCGCCGGGCTCGGGTTCAAGCCGCTTGCCGGCGAGACCCCGATCATCCCGGTCATCATCGGCGAGACGGTGGCGGCGATCCGCCTCAGCGAAGCGTTGCTCGCAGAGGGAGTCTTCGTCACTGGTTTCGGCTATCCCGTCGTTCCTCAGGGGACGGCGCGAGTGCGCTGCCAGGTCTCCGCGGCGCATACCAGGGACGACCTCGACCAGGCGCTGTCGGCGTTCCGGAAAGCAGGGCAGCGCCTGGGAATCGTCTAGACCCCCGGTGGCTGGGGGCGTATTGCCTTTTGCCGAAAGGATGCGAATCGGGAGGGCGGCCCCGGGAACCTGTCGACTTCCCGCACGGGGCGCACCCCTCGCGTACCAGCGGTGCTTCTTCGTATGTGCTTGTTTTACTTGTAGATAGCGAACAGGCCGTTGGTCCGCCCGGCCAGGCCGGAAAAGCAAATCCTCGCCGGGAGGCATTCCCGAGCCGGTGAGCACGGGGTTTGCCGTGGATCTTCCGGACACGAGCGGCTTTCGGCCGCCTGATCCACATCCAGGAAACCCCTCGCAGAGCACCGACTTCTCGTTCGGAGGCAGGCACATGCACATCCGCTCCCGAGTTCTCCCGTTCCTCGCCCTCGCGGCGGTGGCCACGGCTCACTCGGCCCAGGCTCAATCGGCGCAATCCAGCCGGGCGCCGGTCGCGGAGGTCCGCGACAACCGGTTCAAGTGGTTCTTTGGCGCCTCGGGCGGCGCGATGTTCTTCGAGACCCAGGCGCAGACCCAGAGCGGCGTGCCGACCGTCGGCGCGCATATCGCCGTGGTCTCCCGCCGGGGCGGGCTGTTGTTCGGAATCGACGAAGGATTCGGGAGTGACGAGCCCACCCGGTTTCTGGATCCGAGCGACGACTTCAACGTGCGAGCGGTGACCTTCGACCAGATCCGGCGTTACGGATTTACGCTGACCGGCTATCCGGTGCGTGGAGCTCTCGAGCCCTACATCGGCCTGGGCTTCGGATTAACGCAGGTCGTGAATCCGGAGGTTCAGGGTGTGTTCGCCTCACAGGACGCCGCCGCCACGAGCGAGTCCTTCGCGAAGGAAGTCTCCGCCGACGGGTATGCATCGCTCATGGCGGGAGTTCAGTTCCGCGTCGGGCGCCTCGCCGCGTTCGGCCAGTACCAGATCAATACCCCGCCGGCACAGGAGCACCTGCTCCGGGGGCCCCTCCATATGCTCTCCGCTGGGTTGCGGTTCTCGCTCGGGAACGCGAAGCAGGACCTGAAAGGCGGCGGGTACTAGCGGCTGTTGCTGCCGGAGTTGATCGACAAGGGGGAGGCCCGGTCGCGCCTCCCCCTTCTGTTTTGCCCATGACCGGGCCGCCCTCGTTCGATCTCGTGCTTTCGACGCAGGTTCTGGAGCATGTGCAGAATCCCCGTCTTCACCTTGGGGAGGCATGCCGAGTCCTCCAGCCGGAGGGCTGTCTGCTCCTGGGGGCGCCTCTGGGAAATCATTTCAGCCGGTATGGCGCGCCGGGAACCTCGAGCACGAAGCGAAGTGGCCAGTCGGCCGCCTGGGTGATCCCGATACGCGCGGTCACCCGCCGGGCGCCTGCCGTTGGCGCTTTCGAAAACCCCACCACCAAGCATGATCCTCGCATCGAGCGTCCATCCACCCCCTGCGAAATACCCAGCGCCTGACAGAGCTTTCCCGGCCCGTTGGCCAGCTCCCGATCCGGTGCACCGCCGCGCCGCGGGCGCATGATCTCGATCCCTGTGAGCGGGGCCACCGCGCGCAATAACACCGCGCCTCCCGCACCAGGTTTCTCGCATACCAGATTCGCGCACCAGTGAATCCCGTAGGAGCGGTACACGTACCAGCTCCCGGGGGGACCGTACAAACTCGCATTGCCGGCGTGGCGGCGACCCCGGTAGGCATGCGAGGCCGGATCATCGAAGCCGAGATAGGCCTCGGCTTCGACGATCAGTCCGGCAGTGCGGTGGCCTCCAAGGTCAGAAACGATTGTCGCCCCGAGAAGCTCCGGGGCGACCACCGCGGCCGAACGACGAAAGAAGCTCCTGGGGAGCGGCTTCACCCGCTCTTCCTGGCGCGGGGACGAGGGCGCTTCTTCTTCGGCGCCAAGTCCGTCGCCGCATCGACCAAAGCCTTGGCGGCGCTCTTCGGCGCCCGACTCCTGGTCGGGCGAGCCAGCTTCGTGGCCTCGGGCGTCGCGGCCACGGGAGGCACATCATCATCCACCCGCACCACCCCGACAAGGGGCAGCTCGAGCGGACGGATCGGCGCACGTGAGCCGCGCCGGAACCGAAGCGCCACCGGGCCACGAGCCCCCACATCGGCGAATGGCGCCATGGGCGTCGAGCCGTTGCCGTCCGCTTCGGGCTTGGCCGCGACCGTCCGGGCAAAGGAAAGATCGGTCTTGTGCGGCGACACCTCAAACGTGTCGTCGCCGAGCTTTCTCACGTCGGCAATTTCCGCATCATTGGCCTGCTTGAGGAATCGCGCAAAGCGGCCCGGATCGAGCAGCGAGTCCTCCCTGCCGAGGAGGGCCGCCATGCGCGCGCGCACGGCTTCACCGACCACCGGCAATGGAAGCTCACCCAGGGCCCTCGTGAGCAGCTGAAACGCCGCGGCCAGGCTGAGCTGCCCGGTCTGGGACGCCGCTGTCACCACCTCGGGCGCCCTCTCGCGTGCCGCTTCCTCGCCACGCGGGCGCCCCCGGCCGCGCCCGCGACCGCGGCGACTCCGGCTCTCCTCCGGGCGACGTTCGGCGCCTTCGGTCTTCGGAGCGGGTGACGTGCCCAGAGAAGCCTGGGCCGGTCCGCGGCGGCGGCCCGCCCCCTCGCTCTTCGGGCTCGGGGAGACAGTCCGGGGTCTGGCCCCTTCGCCCTTCGGGCTCAGGGTGGGACCTGCCGGGGCAGGTCCCACTTCGAACTGCCCGTTGTCGAGCTTCGAGACCTTGAGCAGGCCCTTGTTGCCCGCTTCCGAGACGAACTTGCTGAAGCGATTGAAGCCCGCGTTGCGCTCGTCGAAGTTCGGGTCGATTTGCTGCATGACCTGCTTGAGCCGGTCCGACCGCATCACGTCGTCGTTGCGCGCCATCTGCTGGACTGCCTCGCCCACCAGCTCCCAGGGATCGCGCTGCGCGGAGGGGGTATCGGCCTCCTTGGTGAGCCCCGCCAGATCGCTGTAGGAGTAGTACTCGTCGCAGTTCTGAATCAGGAGGTCGCTTGCCGACTCCCGGATTCCCACCCCGATGACATACTTTCCGTATTCCTTGAGCTTGAGGACCAGCGACGAGAAGTCGCTGTCCCCCGAGAGCAGAATGAACGTCCCGATCTCGGGTCGGGTAAAGACCAGCTCGGTGGCATCCACCGCGAGGCGGATATCCGTGGCATTTTTCTTGTTGGTTCCGAACGCGGGGGCGAAGATCAGGTCGATCGACGATTCGGAGAGGGGCACGATGTATTGCGGGTACCGGCGCCAGTCGGCGTAGGCCCGCTGCACCGCGACCTTCCCTTTGATGATGTCGCTGTTGAGCAGGGTGCGGAGCTCTTTGGTGAGGTCGCTTCGGATGCCCAGGGTGACATTGTCGAAGTCGATCAGGAGGGCCGCGTGGGGTGCGTGGTGCTCGTGTGCGGTGGGCGGAGTGTGCGCGATGGGCGCTTGGGCGGCCTGTCGGCCCGCCCTATGGGTCGGGTGACTCACGATGTTGTCGTTCTCCGAGCCCCGCCCCGATTCGAGCTCCCGCCGCTTCCCGGACCACTGTGGCGGTCAAGGAATTCGGCAGGGAACACGCGGGGGAGGAGCCGCATCTGTTCCGGATTCCGGTCCGGCCCCAATGGCCAACCGGTCGTCCTGGTGGGCAAATTACCCAGGTCGTTCTCACGACGGTAGGGAGCGGAGGGCAATCCCGCGAGTGTTGCAGGAAAGCGACAGAAGTCTCTCCACCAAGAACCCTGGAGGCGACCAGGCCCAAACCGCGGGATCGGCGCAGCGTCGCCCCGGAAAATCAAAGCGGATCGGGTTGTGCGGCCAGTGGAAGCTCGAGCGTAAAGAAGAACCGGGTTCCCTGCCCGGGCCCCGTTTCCACCTGCATTTGCCCGTCCAAGGCCTCGACCAGCTTGCGGCAGATCGAGAGCCCGAGTCCCGATCCCGAAAAGGCATAGTCGCGGTCCTTCTGCCGGCGACGGAATGGTTCGAAGAGCATTGCCATGGCCTGCGGCGGGATGCCCCGCCCGGTGTCGCGCACCGAGAATTCCACCCCGAGATCGCCGACCTCGGTGCAGGAGACCTCGACGTGTCCGTCGTCGGTGAACTTCAGCGCGTTGGTCGTCAGATTGAGGAGAATGCGGCTCAGGGCGACGGGGTGCCCGATCCGCGAGGTGCGAGCGCAGGGGACCAAACGCACCTCCAACCCCTTTTCCTCGGCGATCGGCTGCACGATGTCGCGGACCGATTCGATGATGTCGGCCACCGAAAAGGGGAGCGGCTCCAGGTCAACCAATCGGTCGCCGCCCCGCGCCAGCTCGATGACGTCGCTGGCCACCGAGCTCAAGCCGAACGCCGCACTGTAGATCAAGCCGAGCTGACGCTCCTGCAGCGGTGTCACAGGACCGCTGCGGCCGCGCTTCATCGTCTCGCCCAGAAACAGAATCGAGGTGAGCGGAGAGCGGAGATCGTGCGCCAGCTCCACCACCAGCTCGAGGCCGTCGGGGCCGGTGAGCCGGTCGGCGAATTGCTGGTCCCACTTGGGCTCCAGCTGCTGGCCGACCGACTCGAATGCCAGAAGAATGGAGAGCAGCTCGCGCCCTTCAGGGGGCGTTTCCTCCGCCCCGGCCAGTCGAATCACACGACTGCGCAACAGGCTCAAAAGCCGCCGGGGCAACTGGGACTTGGCGAGCTCCTGCACGTCCTCGGCGCCACCGTCGAGCGCCGCGCCGAGCGCCCTGGTCAGCGCTCCGAGCGTCTTGACGACATCCTCACGGGAGGCGGCATCCTGCCGGACGACGTGCCAGTCGTCCGTGACCTGCAGAGCGGCCTCGTCGAGCAGCCGGCGAAGCACCGACTGCTCCCGGGTGGTGCCGCTCACTCGGCGTCTCCGCCTCGCTCATCGCGCGGGATGTGATGCTTGTCCATCAGACGGTAGAGCGTCGTCCGGTCCACGGCCGCCAGCCGGGCCGCCTTCGACATGTTGCCCCCGGCGCGGGACACCAGCCGGGCGAAGTATTCCTTCTCGAAGTGGGCGACGACGCGTTCCTTGGCGGCATGGTACGGCTCGTCGTTCACCTGCAGCAGCGACGGGCGGTCGCTCCCGGACTCGCCGGCGTCGTCGTATACCGGAATGTCGGCCGGCTGGATGTCCTGGTCGGGCTCCACCAGCACCGCGACGTGCTCGATCACGTTCTGCAGCTCGCGGACGTTGCCGCGCCATGGCCGGGAGCGAAGAAAGTTCATGCTTTCGTCGCTGAGGCGGGGAAGGCGCGCGGCGCCCCCGCGGTGGCGGGCCCAGTAGTGCGTCAGGAAATGGTTGGTGAGAAGCGGAATGTCCTCGAGTCGCTTTCGCAGGGGCGGCAGCGCGATGGGCACCACGCGAAGCCGATAGAACAGGTCGCCGCGGAGAATGCCGCTCTCGACCGCCTGCTGCGGATCCCGATTGGTCGCCGAAATGAAGCGGACGTCCACGGTGGCGTCGGTGGACTCGGAGCCGACCCGCCGGACCACGCCATCCTGGATGACCCGCAGCAGTTTGGCCTGCAGCGGAAGCGGCATCTCGGTCAGCTCGTCCAGGAACAATGTCCCGCCGTTGGCCATTTCCAGGAGACCGGGCTTGTCCCGGTCCGCGCCGGTAAAGGCGCCCTTCCGGTGTCCGAACATTTCCGATTCCAGGAGATGCTCGGGAAGCGCCGCACAGTTGATCGCGACAAGGGGCTTCCGGCTCCGGCGACTGTGCTGGTGGATGAACTGTGCGATCACCTCCTTGCCGGTGCCGCTTTCGCCGCTGATGAAGACCGAGGCATCGGTCGGGGCCACCTTCCGGGCCAGATCCACCGCTTTCCGGAACAGCGGTGAAATACCGATGAGCGCGACCGAGTCGCTGTGGCTGTGCTGGTCGAGCACCTGCTGGCGCAGCTCGCTCGCCTCGCGATTCATCATCACGGCGTGCGAGGCGCGCCCGATCAGCACCTGCAGATGCGTCGCGCTGAACGGCTTGGGCAGATAGTCCCAGGCTCCCGCGCGGAGCGCTTCAATACTGGAGGTGACACTGGGATTACCGGTCATCACCACGACGATGGTGTCTCGGTGCGCGTCCAGCGCGGCCCGCAGCAGCTCGAGCCCCGACACGTGCGACATATAGAGATCGACCAGCACGATATCGAACTTGCGGCGCCGAACCAGGTCGCGGGCCTCCTCGCCCCGGCCGGCCAGCGTCACGGCGAAGCCATCCATTTGCAGGACGCTGGCGCAGCTCTCCCGCAAGGTCCGCTCGTCATCGACGAGAAGAATCTTGATGCTCGCCTTAACCTCCGGAGCAATGGAGAGGGGATCCCGAGTCCCCCCTCCCTCCGGGAAAGTCGGCGCGCCGTTTGGAATTGCCGTCGGTGGACCGCCCATGTCCGTCCTGCGTCGTTGTGAGATGGTGCCAACATCGTTGTTGCGATAGTGCATCCAGTGTGCCGCGAAATCTGTGCCGGTCGTGCATCAGAGCAACAGGAATACAGCCCTAGCCACTTTGAGTGCTGTCATCTTACGTCAAGTGATGCGTACACGCAACAACATGAGCGGTCCAAAACTACAATCCAACCTTGGCCAGAGCCACCCCGCAACATGTGGTATCAGGCTTGCGACACCCGTCTCCTGGCATGATGTTCCGTTGACTCGAAATCCACTGGAAAGAGTCCTGAATGCGCAATTCGATGGTTCCGGGTCAGGCGTATCAATCGGTCGTGCCGGCGGACAGCGGCTCGCCAGGCCTCGAGGCCTATTCCGAGCCGCTCTATCAGAACTCGACAACGAACAGCGTATCCCGAATCATTTCCGCCCTCCGACGCTTTCGGTGGCTCATCATCGGGCTCGGAATCCTGGGGGTCGGTGGCGGGATCATCGCCACTCGGTTCATCAAGCCGGACTACGAGGTCAAGGCCACGATCTGGATTGAGACGCCCAATCGCGACCGCGCGGGCACCCCAATTCAGGGCGAAGAGCTGCTGGATTCCAAAGCGTGGGTCGAGCTGCTCACGACCTTCAAGGTCCTCGATCCGGTGGTTCACTCCCGGAAGCTATACGTGACCGAGAACGACCCCGACGACGCGCCGCTCTTCCAGGATTTTGATATCGGCGGCCGGTTCCTTCCGGGGACCTTCGAGTTCAGCATCGAGAAGGACGGCAAGCGCTACCAGCTCAAGCAGCGCAGCGGGTTATATACCGAGGCGGGCGCCATCGGGGATTCGGTGGGTAAGCAGATCGGGGTCAGGTGGGTTCCCAAGCCCGGGAAGGATTATTGGGGAAAGAAGGTCCGCTTCGAGATCGTGTCGCCTCGTGAAGCATCCGTAGCGCTGACCCGGCGCCTGCAGAGCAATCTTCGTGAGGAGAACTTTCTGATTCTGGCCCTCCGGGAGAAGAATGCCGAGGAGGCGGCGCAGACGATGAACACCCTGATCCGCCGATTCGTGGATGAAGCGGCGGAGCAGAAGCGCTCCAAGCTCACTATGCTCGCGCAGGTCCTCGACAGCCAAGTGTTCGACCAGGATCGCCGGCTCAAGGATGCGGAGCAGCGCCTCGAGTCGTTCCGGGTCGGCACGGTCACGAAGCCCCGGGAAGAAGCCCCGGTTGCCCCCGGCCTCGCGTTCACCCAGCCCACGGTGTACGGCAGTTTCTTCGCGCAGCGCAACGCGCTCGATTCCATCCGGCGCGACCGGCAGGAGATCCAGGAAGTTCTCCGCCGGAGCAAACAGGGAGAAGTGGCCGTCGATGCCTTCAACACGATTACGTCGGTCCGGCAGGCGCCGGATCTGCAGCGCGTGCTCGGCGAGCTCTCGACCGCGGAGGCCCAGCTCCGCGATTCGCTCGCCCGCTACACCGAGGAATACAAAGGCGTCATCAACATCAAGAATCGGATCGACCTGCTGCGGACGCAGACCATTCCGATTTATGCCGAGGCGCTGATCCGGCAAATCCAGAACCGGGAAGCCGAGCTGGAGGGACGCATCGGCACGGCGTCACGGGAAATGCGGGAGATCCCGGTCCGCTCCCAGACCGAGGCCCGGTTGCGCCGGGAAGTCGACCAGTCTGATCTCCTCTACCGGTCCCTCGAGAACAATCGCCAGCAGGCAAAGCTCGCGGAGGCCAGTGCGATTCCGGACGTCCGGGTGCTGGACACGGCGGTAGCACCCACCAAGCCGGTGCGCGGAAGTAGTATCACCCTGGTCCTTCTGGGCCTCCTCATCGGGCTTGGCGCCGCGGTGGGCATCGCGCTGCTCGTCGACCGGTTCGATCCCAGGTTCCGGTATCCCGACCAGGTTTCCAAAGGCCTCGGGCTCCCGATTCTCGGAACCATTCCGGAGATCAAGCGGGCAAAGGGTCTGAATGCATCCCAGGACGAGGCGGCCCAGGTGGTCGAGGCTTTCCGCTCGATCCGGATGAGCCTGGCGCACAGCTTCGATCCCTCCGGCCCCATCGTCGTTACGATTTCGAGTCCCGCGCCGGGCGACGGGAAATCGCTGATCGCGTCGAATCTCGCGTTGTCGTTCGCGGAAGCGGGTTATCGAACCGTCCTGGTCGATGGCGATATCCGTCGCGGGTCGCTGCACCACACCTTCGGTATCGAGCGTCGCCCCGGGCTGGTGGATCACCTTGCCGGCGATGCGACGCTGGCCGGGATTCTCCGGCCGGCAACGCACGCCCTGCTCTCCCTGATCCCCTGCGGCTCCCGGCGGCATCTTGGACCCGAGCTCCTCGGAAGTGCCCGCATGCGCGAGCTGATGGTGCACCTCAAGAACACCTATCAGGTGGTCATCGTCGATACTCCGCCGCTCGGCGCCGGCATCGACCCCTTCGTCCTGGCCACGGTCACCGGGCATCTGGCGATCGTGCTCCGTGCGGGCGAAACCGACCGCCAGCTCGCCGAGGCCAAGCTGCAGATTCTCGACCGGCTTCCGGTGCGACTGCTGGGCGCGATCCTGAACGATGTGCGGCTCAAGGAAGGGGCATACAAGTACTACCGCTACAGCTACGGGTACGTGGCGGATGCCGAGGACGATGCGGCGCAGTTACAGCCGGGCGCCCAGCCCGGCTGACGGGTCCCGCGGAAGCTACGAGGTAACCACCGAGGCGAGAAGCGTCTTCGCATCCGTGTGCGAGAGCTCCTCGGAACTCGTTTCCTGGATCGCCGCGCTGACTTCGACCTGACCTGTGCCGTTGCCAACACCATGAAGCGCGGCAACCAGCCGGTCGGCCAGGCGTTGGGCTCCCTGTTTCGGGTTTCCAGACGAGACGACCGCGAAGCGAAGTGGACCGACCCGGCCGACGACATCCGCGGCGCGCACCGTGTGGCGCACCACCATCCCGGCCCGGCGGGCGAGCGTTCCGGCTTCCTCGAGCAGCTTGGTTCTGGCCGAGTCGTCGAGCGAGATCGTCACGACGGTCACTTCGCGATGAGTGCGCCGCGCGTCGGCAAGAAGCTCGTCGGTTCGCCGGAGCAATCCCTTCGCGCTGTACAGCCCGGTGAGCTCGTCGAGCAGGGTTTCCTCGGTGAGCCGGTCCGCTGTCGCCCGGACGTCGAGGTAGATGCGGATCTTCAACAAAAGAATCTCGGGATCGAGCGGCTGCCCGTAGAACTCCCAGGCGCCCGCCTGGTAGGCCTCAATGCGCTGCTGTCGTCCCGCGGGCCCGGCCGTGCTGAGCAGGATGGGTGTGGCCATCCCGATGCGCGCGTCGGCTCGCAGCTGGCGACAGACTTCGGGCCCGCTCAGATCGGGCATCTGGGTGTCGAGGATGATCAAATCGGGAAGGATTTCGAAGGCGCGTTGGAGCGCCTGCAGGCCGGTGTAGACCCGATGAACCTCGTACCCCTCTGCGACAAGGATGGTTTCCACGGCGCGCGCAGCCCATTCCTGATCGTTGGCGATCAAGATGCGCCGCGCCCGTGCTTCCGGCAGGAGGTCCGGGTCGGTCATCCGTTGACGCCGGGGCCGCGAGAACTCCCGCGTCGTCCCAGGGATCGGGTGACTACACAGTGGCGATGGTGCAACATATTGCTGCAACGCTTTCGCCGCGCGAGGAGCAGCCGGAGCAGGGTCCCAGAGCTGTGTGCGATCATAACTCGATGCACGTCAATCTATTACAGTATCGGTTTCTCATGACGGGCTGGGCCAGGGATGCGGACGGGAACCGGAATTGATTCGATATACAGCAAGAAACCTTCCGTTGTTGTTGAATAACCTTACGCTTGGCCTCTGCTCGGGCAGGATGGGGACCATCCGAAGGTTAAAGGAGGCAACGAGTTCCAACGGCGTGAGCAGAAGTGGTGATCCGGCTCCACACCCTGTAGCCTATGTACCACGGTCAACCGCGGAATGAACGGACCGGTTGTGGGTCGCTATGCCGTAACAGATTGTACATCAACTGGTTGAGTCACTGTGTCGTCAGCACATCTCGGGAGCACGCTACCTGCTGTTATTGACCGGCAACCACGAGAGAGAAACTTGAGCACATACCGCGTATCGCACCGGATCAGCACTCTCCTCACCGTCTCGGCCCTGGTTCTTGCCGCCATTCCGGCCGTGCTCCGGGCGCAAGACACGCGTCGGGCTCAGGCGACGCGCTCCGAACTGGAAGCGAGCCTCGCAGAACTCGAGAAGTACGCCGCCTCCTCCGGATACAGCTCGCGCCTTCGAGATGAGAAGGCCCGGGAGGCTGCGATGATCCGTGCCCGGCTCGAGAGCGGGGATCTCCAGGTCGGAGATCAGATCGAGCTCAGCGTGGTTGGCCAGGAGGTCTACAGCGACACCTTCGTCGTCGTCTCGGGCCGTGTCCTGTCGCTCCCCGGCCTCCCCGACATTCCTCTCCAGGGCGTCCTGCGTTCGGAAACCAGGGATTATCTGACGAAGCAGTTGGCGCGGTACATCCGGGATCCCCAGGTCAGAGTGCGGACGATGATCCGGCTCAGCGTATTTGGCTCGGTCGGGCGGCCCGGGTTTTATCAGATTCCAGCCGATGTGCTGGCCACCGACGCAATCATGGCCGCTGGAGGGCCGGCTGCGGATGCGAATCCCTCCAAGGTCTTCGTGCGCAGAGGGAGCACCGAGATCTGGCCCCAGGACGCCCTCCAGGAGGCGATGCGCCAGGGCCTGACGCTGGACCAGCTGAACCTTCGCGCGGGAGACGAGCTGGTACTCGACCCCCGGAAGCGACCGGGCGGAATGAATTTCCTCACCATCGTCGGAGCGATCGGCGGCCTCGCATCCACGGTCTACTTCTTCTCCCAGATCTTTTGAGGGCCGGCGTGCCCGCGATGCGATGACTATGCCGATTGAAGGAACACGACGCGGGTCAGGGCCGGCTCCCCGGCGGCGCCATCTGCACCTTATCCGGGAGGGGAGTGTTGCCCTGCTGCCCGCCTCGGAGGGGCCGCGCCGTATCCTGAACGTCGCGGTGGCGCTCGTCGGTATTCTGCTCACCCTCCCCCTCTGGATCCTGATCGCCATCGCGATCAAGCTGACCTCGCGGGGTCCGGTGGTTTACACCCAGACCAGGGTCGGTATCGATAAGCGCGCCACCGGCAACCGTCCCAATGACCCGCGCCGCAGGCAGGACATCGGCGGGCGCCCGTTCAAGATCTACAAATTCCGCACGATGACGGTGGATGCGGAGCGGGGCACCGGCGCGGTGTGGGCCTCGATGAACGACTGCCGGGTGACCGCCGTCGGACGCCGGCTGCGTCAATTCCGTCTCGACGAGCTCCCCCAGCTTGTCAACGTGCTCAGGGGAGAAATGAACGTGGTCGGGCCCCGGCCCGAGCGCCCCGCCATCGTCGCCGATCTCCGGGGAAAGATCCCCGAATACCAGGTCCGGCAGCGGGTCCGCCCGGGTATCACCGGGCACGCCCAGGTCAATCTCGAGTACGATTCGAGCCTGGAGGATGTAAAGCAGAAGGTCGGGTACGATCTCGACTACATTTCCCGGCAAGGATTCTGGGCCGATCTCTGGATCATGGCGCAGACTATTCCCGTCATGCTCTTCCGGCGAGGCTCACGCTGAACACGACCAGTGCCCCCTCCGGCACAATGGCAGAGACCCGCACCGAACGGAGCTTCGGGGTTACCGCTCCGCTCGTGGTCACCGCTCTCGCCTTCGTGGTCCTCTTTGCCAAGCCGGCTGCCATGCTCGGCAAGGATTGGTGGACCAATCCCGAGGCGGGGCATGGGCTCCTGCTCTTTCCCGTGGCGCTCTGGCTGGCCTGGCGCTCCGGCCTCGTGGCCGCACGGCGGCGGGATTTCTGGCTCGGGGTCATCGTCCTAATCGGGGCGGTCCTGCTCCGGGCGGTCTCCGAGCTCGCGTCGGAGCGGTACACGATGCGGCTGTCGATGGTGATTGCGCTGGGAGGACTGGTACTCTGCTACTGGGGCAGGAGCCAGCTCCGACAGTGGTGGCTCCCAATGCTGCTCCTGGCGCTCTCCGTCCCCCTGCCCGAGCTCATCACCAGCGGGCTGGCCCTCCCCCTTCAGTTCCGGGCATCGCGAATGGGGGCCGCATTGCTGGAGTGGCGGCACGTGCCGGTCAGGCTGTCGGGGAACATCTTGGAGATTCCCGGGCACCGGCTCTTCGTGACCGAGGCGTGCAGCGGTCTCCGGTCGCTCACCGCGCTGCTCAGCGTGTCGGTCCTCACCGCTGGACTCTGGCTGCAGTCCTCGGTCATGCGGACCCTGCTCGTAGTGGCGGCCATCCCGGTGGCGATCGCGCTGAACGGCGTCCGGGTGTTCCTGACCGGTTTCCTGGTGTTCTTTGTCGATCCCAAGATGGGTGAGGGATTCCTCCACCTGACGGAAGGCTGGCTACTCTTTCTGGTGTCGCTCTGCCTGATCGGCGTCACCACCCTGATCTTCCGCGCCGCCGAGCGGCCGCTCCTCGCCCTCAAGCGGAGGCTGTTCGATGGAAGACGGTAAGGCGCGGCAGTGGCTCCCGGCGGTCGTTCTCCTCGCCGGTTGTTCCCTCCTGCTCCTCTCGGCGCGGCAACGGGTCATGCCCCTGGTCGGCGCCCTCTCGGAACTTCCCAACCAGGCATTCGGATTCGTAGGCAAGGATCTGGTGATCAGTCCGGCGGAGCGGGCCATCGCCGGCATGTCGAACTACCTCCTCCGGGTCTACGAGAATCCCGAGGGGAGGCAGTTCTCGTTCTACGTCGGCTACTACGAAGCCCAGTCGCAGGGAAAGAGCATCCACTCGCCCAAGAATTGTCTGCCGGGCGCGGGCTGGGAACCGATCTCGGCGGGGACCACCACCGTTCCGGTCGGCGGGGCGCGGGTGCAGGTCAACCGCTACATTCTGGGCAAGGAATCCTTCACCGCGCTGGTGTACTATTGGTACCAGGGCCGGGGGCGCATCGCCTCGGATGAGTACCTCGTCAAGTGGGATCTCCTCCGGGACAAGGCCCTGAGGGGACGGAGCGATGAGGCGCTGGTGCGAATCGTGGTTCCCTACCGGGGCGACGTGGCCGCGGCCGACAGCCTGGCCGAGAAGGTTGCGGCGGATTTGATGCCGCAGGTGGAGTCGCGTCTGCCGTCCTACCCCGGCCGCGTCGCGTTGAGGAGCTGATGTCCCCCCTTTCCGGCAGGGAGCATTCGTGACAACGCTAAAGCCGCAGGAACGCTCGGTGGTCTCGATGTTCTACGTCGTTGCCGCCGTGATCATCGTCGACCAGGCCCTCGACTGGATCGGGGTGATCCTGCCGCTGCGGACCGAGTTGGCGACCTGGAGGTTCGGGTCGTTCGGTCTGGCCATCGGGAGGCTGGGGCCCCTCGCCCTCGCCGATGCCCTGCTCCTCTCGGCGGCGCTGGTCCTGGACCACCGGCGGATGCTCCTGTTCCTTGGCCTCCTTCACGGACTGATCGGCTTGTGCCTGGCTCTGGGACTTGGCCTGTTCACGCTGGATGGACTTGAACTGCGCCGGGCAGTCACGCCGGAACGGAAGCGCGAAGTTCTCGTCGCCGCGGCCCGTACCCTGGTCACCGGGGGCGTCGCCTTTCTCGCGAGCGCGATTATCGCGGTCGGCCTCCTCCGCAGCCAGCGCGACACATCCAAACGGGAGCGGTCCCGCGACCCCTATCTCGTCGCCGGGAAAGCAGGAGCCAAAGCGGATGAGTGAGCGGCTTACCCGATTCCCGGAGCTCCTCACGGCCGGCGGCGCCATCGGACTGCTCGCGGTTGTCTCGCAACTGTTCTCGGTCTATCGGGACAGCGATCCCGGGTCCCCGTTGGGCAGGTTCAGCCTGATGGCGGCGGCGCTGCCCCATTTCCCGGTGATTGTGGTTGCCATCGTTCTCATGCTCTGGGGGTCCTGGTCCACAGCGGGGCGGGGTCTCCGCTGGACGATCACGGGCGGCCTCGGGATCCTCGCGCTCGGTTCGCTGGTGCTGCTTCCGGTCCTCATTCAGGACGCAGGGTCGCACGCCTTCGGGGTACCTCAAGAGCAATTGCTGCGCTTCCGGTTTCAGGTAGTTCGGTACCTGCTCTACCTCGGCGTGCTCGCCGGCCTCCTCTTGTGGAGTCTCTGGAAATATCGACGGAC
>CAZHSO010000030.1:0-12882 GCA_964535105.1 uncultured Gemmatimonas sp. | reverse complement strand
AGCTGGGGGAACGGGAGCCGCCCCGAGGCTCGGTCGTGGGTGGAAAGAAACGCGCCCCGGCCTGATCGGCCGGGGCGCGAATCATACGGAGGTTGCCGACGGACTACCGATTCTTGCGGCGGCGGCGGATGAGACCTGCGCCGCTCAGCGCAACGAGACCGGTGGCGAGGAGCCCCATAGTACCGGGCTCCGGTATTGCGGTTTCGACGCTGGCCGCCTGCACCAGCCAGTCGTGGCCACCCGCCCCGCCGGCCGGGTCGAACCGGTAGAACCGGTGATCGCCGGCCGCGACGGCGAGGATGTCGGTGCCACCGACACCCGTGCCACTAGTCAGCAGGTTGGTGTAGGTGCCCACCGCGCCCGTGGCGGACCAGGAGATCGAGAAATTCTCACCCGTCTGGAGCGAGCCGATGTAGAGCGTGTTCAGCACCGACCCGGCCGCCAAGCTGAACGAGATATAGAGTGAGCCCTGAGGGGTGGTCAGAACGACTTCACCGATTTCATCGCCTGCGCAGGGGCCGCCGGTGACGGGGATGGAGCAGACGCCCAGGCCCTTTTCGCCGTCGGTGATCGGGGCGCCGAAGCCTTTCGCGAAAACGTGCGTGGACGGGGTGCCCGCGTCGGTGAACGCGGTGAAGGTGCCAAATGCGCCGTTCGCGATGGCGCCGGTGCTGGTTCCCTTGTCTCCGTTGGAACCGATGAGCTGCACAAAATCCCAGAGCACATCGGCTCGGGCGGTCGCCGGGGCAGCCGCGAGCATTGCGACCGAGGCGGCCAAAACACTAAGTCTTTTCATAACTGTGCTCCTAATTGCGTGTGAGCTGGGAATTCCTTAGCCTCTCGGAATCGTCAATCTTTTAAGCAGATACCATACCGCGACAGTCGGAGCTCCTGGACGTCGCCGGATTCACCCAATAACTATATGTCCAGCAACGACTAACAGACATTACCCTTATTTGATAACGAGGCTGAATCGGTCCGCCAGGCGTAGCGCCGTAGCCGCTCTTTTGTGGCCTCGACTCGACAGCATCACGGCAATGTCTGCCGGACCCGATTTTCGGCGCGGAGAGGTTACCGATTATCGGATGGCACCGCAATGGCGAAATTCGATCAGTGCAGTGACTTCGAGGCAGGTCAGGACCTTCCGGTCAGCCGCGCGATAGCAAAGCCTCGGTAACATCGGGGAACTCGGAGACCGCCGAGCCAGTCGCTCCGCCAGCGGGGCAAGGAAACCACCTCCTGATACAGTTGCTCGAATTCGCGGATGAGCCGGTCGGCGAGGAACGCCTCGCGGACCCTCTCCCGTGCACCATCCCCCAGGCGGCGTCGCATCGCCGGGTCCCTTTTCAGGAACAGGAGATTCCGGGCCAGCTCCTCTGCGTTCCCCGCCTGGAAGAGCAACCCGTTGGCCTCGTGGGTGACCAGCTCGCGGTGGGGAGGGATGTCGGTGATGATACCCGGAACACCGAAAAACCCCGCTTCAATGATGTTCAAGCCGAATGTTTCAGATTCCGCAGCGGATATCAGGACATCGGCGACGTCCCGGAAAATCGCGCCGGCTTCTTCGCGGTCGCCGAGGAAATGTATCCGGTCGGCCAAACCGGCTTCCCTGACCAGCGCCTCAAGCCGGGCACGATCTTCCCCCTCGCCCACCACCAGGAGATGGAGATCCTGGCTCGAGGTCGCCGTCAGATGCACCGCCTGAATCACCAGGCCGATGTCCTTGCGGGGAATCAGCGATCCGACGGCCACCGCGACCATCGCCCCCGGAGGCACCCCGAGCTGGCTTCGGAGGTGCGTCGCGTCACCCCGTTCCAGGCGTTCCGGGACCACCCCATTGTAGATCAGGCGCGTCGCGCCGGCGGGCATGCCGTCCCTGTCGGCCCACTCGAGCGCATACCGGCTCACCCCGACCGCCACGGTCACCTGATGCACACCGGACCAGATTCGCTCGTCCGGGGTGGTGGGGCTGTGGAGGTGGGCGACGATCGGCACGCGGGCCCGCCGCGCCGCCCGCAACGCCCAGGGCAGGTCGTCGAGATTGTTCACATGGACGACGCGCGCGCCCGTACTGACGATGACGTGGACCGCCGCCGCGATGGACTTCGATTGGGCTCGCCACCAGGGACGATCGGAGTTCTGCGGGAACGCCTCCTCCACCACGGCGTTCTCCGCGTCCTGGCAGGCTCGGCGCAAGGCAGGAGCGTCACACCAGACGACCGGCCGGAACCTTTCACGTGACAGACCGGCGGCCAGATCGAGGAGCACGCGCTCGCTCCCCCGGATCCAGTCCTGGCCGGAGTGGATGAACAGAACCGTTTCCGGTCCGGCTACCATCGTCCCGGGCTATCGGGGTGGAATCGGCGCGCGCCGAGTCACCAGCGCGCGAATGAAACTGAAGAAGTCCGAGAGCAGGCCGTGGCGCCGAGTCCGGGAAAAATCCTCTCTCCGCTTGCGGAAGAAGGCCCAGAAGTAGCGGAGCTGGAGCTCCGGAAAGAAGGATTCATCGGCCCTCCCCAGGAGTCGTAACCGAAAAAAAAGCCAGCCGTCTAGGGCCGCCTGCCGGTACATGTGCGCGGGCACGTCGAAGAATCGGGCGGAGCTCCGTTCAACCTCCTCATCCCGAATCTCGGCGCTCAGCCGGCCATCGGTGGCGTACCAGGCGCGATGATGTGCCTTGGTCAACCGCTCCGGCTGCACCCCTGCGAAGACCACCAGCGCGGGGATGTACATCCCCTGGCGTCCCGCGCGCCACAGGCGAAGTTGCAGCTCCCGGTCCTGCCCTCGGGGAAAGTCGGGGGAGAATGAATCGAATTGCCGGAGGATATCGCTCCGCACGGCCAGATTGCCGCTGCCCAGGCAGATTGGGTTCCCGGAGTTCAAATAGAACGGCGCCGCTCCAGGATCCCGAAGGGTGACGGGGTACCAATGCTTTTCAGTGAGCCAGGGCGGAAACTCCTGGCCCGGGAGGGGGAGCACTTTGCCTCCGACGTAATCCACCTCGGTGTGCCGGTCGAGCGCCCGCTTCACCTCCGCCACCCAGTCCGGGGACACGATCAGATCGTCATCGGTGAAGGCAATGATAGGGGCGCCCGCCGCGGCGATTCCGGTGTTGCGGCCGTAGGAAACTCCCTGCCGCCCTTCGAACAGGTGGCGAAAATTGGCATGGCCCCGCGCCAGGTACGACTCCAGCACCGCGCGCGTCCCATCGGTCGAGTTGTTGTCCACCACGATGACCTCGTAGCGCACCCCACCCGCGTCCTGGTGGAGGATGCTCTCGAGCGTCCTTGGCAGGAGGTCGCACCGGTTATACGTGCTGATGACGACGGAAACGTCGAAGTCGTCGGCCATCCGTCACGTTGCCCGGGTGGCCTCGCGCTCCTCGACCGTGAGGGAGGGCGAGAGGTCCACCGACCCCCGGCCGAGTGCCGTGGGGGCGGTTTCCATGTGGAAGGTGGAAATGGGGCCGGTGCAGAACAGCTCTTCTCCGCCGGGACGCCAGGCATAGGGCTCGATGGTATAGGTCCCGCTCGGCAGGTGGGCGGTGAGCGCAACCCGGCACCTGACGGTGCCCCGGTCCGGCAGTGCAATCCCCGCGAATCGAGTGCTGGTCCGGAAGACCTCCCGCCCCCCCTCGAGCGCCCGGATCCGCACGCCGAAACTGTCGAAGGCGTCCCGGTCAATTCCGGGGATGACGGCGTCGACTTCGAGCTCGACTTCCTGGCCCCAGGAGAGGGTCTGGCCCTGAAGAATCCGGCAGGCGCCCAGCACGATGGGCGAGAATCCCGCAGGGGATCCCTGCAGGTCAGCCCCCCCGGAGAGGTAGGCATCCACACACTCGGACACGTCGCCCTGATGGAGCGCCGCGCCCTGTTGGAGCACCATGGCCTTGGTGCACAGGGTCGCCACCCGGTCGAGCTGATGGGACACCAGGACCACCGGAATACCGCTCCGCGACATGGCGCGGATCCGCCCGAAGGCCTTTTCCTGGAACCGGAAATCGCCGACCGAGAGGACCTCGTCGATGATCAGGACCTCCGGGTCGAGGTGCGCCGCGATCGAAAAGCCCAAGCGGGCGTTCATGCCGCTCGAATACCGCTTGACCGGCGTATCGATGAAATCCTCGATGCCCGCGAATTCGACGATCGCGTCAAACTTTTCGCGGATGAGCGCGACGGGCATCCCCATGATGGAGCCCTGCAGAAACACGTTTTCTCGGCCGGTGAGGTCCTGGTGAAAGCCCGCCGAGATTTCGATGAGTGCACCGATCCGTCCCCGCACCGTCACGCTCCCGCTGGTCGGGCGCAGGATGCGGGTCAGGATCTTGAGGGTGGTGGACTTCCCCGCCCCGTTCCCTCCGATGATGCCGAGCACCTCTCCCGGGCCCACCTGGAAGGAGATGTCCCGGAGCGCCCAGAAGGTGTTCTCCCGCTCGTCGGGGGCGGACGCCCGGCGTCCCAGGATGCGCCGGCCGGCAGCAGGGATCAGGTCGCGCAGACTGTCGTGGATCTGACCCTTGCGGAACCGCTTCCAGACGCCTTCGAAGAAGACCCCCGGAGTGTCCTCCGGCCGGCTCACAGATACTCCGCAAAGACGAATTCGAGCCGGTGGAACATGACCAGCGACCCGAGGAATCCCCCTACCGCCCACACGGCCGAGTAGGCCAGGTACCAGGGCTGCCACACCGCCAGCCGGGCCCCGTTCGGGAGCGTTTCGATGACCGGCTGCAGGAGGTTGTGTCCGCCCAGCAGCACCAGGCGCACCGCCTCGAGGATCGGCGCCAGCGGATTGAGCATCATCAGCTTTGCCCCGGCGGCGCCCAGTATGGCGGGCTCGATCAGTACCGGAGTGAAGAAGATGCCGAACGTCAGCAGGAGCTGCACGATGTACTTGACGTCGCGGAAAAAGAGATTGGCGCAGCTGAGGAAGAGCGCGGCCGCCGAGGTGAGGACGATCAGCAGCAGGGCCAGCAATGGCAGCCAGATCAGCGCGGGCGAAAACCGCATCCCGAGGAATGGCAGCGCCACGGCCAGTGCCAGCACGGCAATGCACGAGTCGAAGAGCTGTGCGGCAACCGACGCCAGCGGCAGCACCTCTCTTGGAAAATAGATCTTGGAAACCAGGTTGACGTTGGCGACCAGGCTCGCGGTGGCGAACCCGACTGCACCGGTGAAGAATGCCCAGCACACGCCCTTTACCGCGATGGCGCCGAAATCGGTGTCGCCGAGCGGCACCCCGGTCGCGCGGACCACACCCAGACGAACGATGATTCCGGCGGCCACGATCATGACGGGCATGAGGATGGCCCACCCGAAACCCATCACCGCCTGTTTGTACCGGATCCGGATGTCACGCTTCGCGAGCTGGTGCAGCAGTTCCCGGCTGTCCCAGACCTCGGTGGTGGCCTCCCGGATGGTGGCCCAGAGTCCGGCTTCGCGGGCCTCGGGAGGCGCCGACGCAAGACTGCCGCTGTTGGAGAGCTGCGTCATCCGTTGCCGTTTCCCGTCGCGGTGAGACTCGTGTAGCTTGGTACGTTTCCTGCTTTCGCACCGGAGCATACCAGGTGCACTATGCCCATCGAGCGGCCGAGGGTGAGGAAGGCAGTCCAATGAGCATAGTAACGGCCGTCATACCCTGTTACAACGCGGAGGCATACTTACAAACGGCCCTCGACTCCGTCAAAGCACAGACCATGCCGGTCGAAGAAATCCTGGTCATCGACGACGGTTCGGCCGACGGTTCGGCCGCTATCGCCAGGGCCTCGGGCGCCAGGGTATTGACCACCGGAGGACAGTTCGGTCCGGGAACCGCCCGGAACATCGGCCTGCGCGAAGCCCGGACACCCTACCTTGCCTTCCTCGACGCCGACGATCAGTGGCTTCCGCACCACATCGAAACCCTGTTCACACTGTTGCGGGCTTCCCCCGAGGCGGGGGCGGCATTCGGCTGGATTCAGTACTTCGGCCCGGACGGGGATATCGCGACGCATCATCGGGTTGGAGCCGATGAAGCGGGCACGCTTGCGGGCCTCATGCTGCACAATTCGATCACCCAGTCGGCCGCGATCGCCCAGCGTGCCGCTATCCTGGCCGTGGGGGGATACCGGGAGGGGATGCGATATGCCGAAGATTACGATCTCTGGCTTCGGATGGCGGAGCGCTACACCCTGATTCCGTGCCCCATAGTGACGTGCCGATACCGGGTCCACCCCGCCCAGGCCACAATGGCGCTCCCGCGGATGACTCGGGGATCCTGGGATGCGCGCATGGCGGCGTGTGAGCGCCTCAGGAAGCGCGGCGCCCTGACCAGCGAGCACGCCCGGGTGCTCCGTGAGGCGCTGGAGGACGACGTGCGCCATGCCTGGGCCATGGCCGACCGCGAATCGCTCGAGCATCTCCTCGAGCTGACCGACCGCATCGAAGGCGGGGAAACTCTGGAGCCCGCCATCCGCTCCCGCATGCGGTGGCTTCCCTTCCGGCGGATTACCATCGCGGTCAAGCGCCTGACGGATCGCTGAAGCCGTGGTTCCGCTTCAAGTGCGGGCCTCGGCGATCATGAAGCGGCCGGTGGTGACCTTGATGCTCCCCTCCCGGTAGCCGGCCCGGGTCAGCGCGAGACGGATGCCTCGAACCGTCTGAAAGGTCTCCCGGCACCCTGACATTCGGTTCGGGAAGGGCTGGCGTCCGAAGAGGTGCAGCACGAAACCGTTGAACAGCACCAGCAGCCGGTACACCACGCCGCGCCACTCCCCGCGGGAAAAGTTGCCGGTGAGCTCTCCCAAGGTCAGGCGGAGCGGATGCAGGGAGCACCAGAGCCTCCCCCCCGGTGTGAGCACCCGATGCAATTCGGGGAGGGTGCGGCCCAGGTCCATGTAGGGAACGGCGACGCGAGACGTCACCAGATCGAACGATCCCGGCCGAAAGGGTAGCGCCTCTCCGGAGCCGTGGACCAGAAGGAGGCCGGGCCGGAGAGACTTTCCAAGCCGGAGGGCCTCCAGATCGATGTCGAGTCCGACGGCCAGCCGGTTCGGACCCGGATCCAGGGCGATGAAGGTCTGACCGGCGCCGCACCCCAGGTCGAGGACCCGCCGGTCCTGAGCCCCGATGGGGGGCAGGAGGTGACTAGGGTGCGACGGGTCCTGCGCGATGCGCAGCTCGGCCAGCTGATATTCGCGGGCTTGGGCGCTCATGGGGACCACGATCGTAACTCCCGTCGGAAGAAGGCGCTGGGGTGCGAATCTTGCTACCCAATATTATTCTGACGAAGCGTTCCGAAGAACCGACCGACTTCGAGGGAGATTCTCCCCATGCTCGCTCAAACCGCAGAACCCGCCACCGAAAGTCTCAGCGACCGTCTCAGCGAGGACGGCATCGTCGTGCTCCCGGGATTCATCCAGGGGGAGCAGCTCGCCGGCATGCAGCGCGGGTTCGCGCATGCGCTCGGCCGCATGCGGGTGAACGTGACCGCGGGCTTTGAAAAGAGCGAAGTTTACCGCGACATGGTCGAGGATGTTCTCATGCTCGATCAGGGCTTCGTGAGCCTGGCGGTGCACCCGCTGGTCAGCCGGACGTTGCGGGAGTACATCGGGCCGAACCACCAGCTGGTCGAAGCCAAGGGGTGGCTTTCCCGTCCCACCCGGCGGGATTTCCACGGCTGGCACGGCGACGAGTGGTACGACAAGACCAAGGTCACCGACCAGATCCCTCGCGAGGTGAAGCTGGCGTTCTACCTCACCGACGTGGACAGCGGATTCTTCGAGTATGTGAAGGGCACTCACCAGCACGAGGCGCCGCGCTACTACAAGCGCGCCGAGGTCGGCTCGTCGGTGAAAGGGGAAACGGTGCAGGCACGGGGGCCGGCCGGCACCGCCGTGCTCTTCGACACCTCGGGAGTGCACCGCCAGTCGGTTCCGATTCTCAAGCCCCGGCACGCGGTCTTCTACAACTACCACGACCCCAGCTTCCCGTTGCAGCCTTCCGACATCAAGGGCAACCGGTACCACCCCCTGCTCCTCAACGCGGCGCTTCTCGGCGGTCTTACCGAAGAGGATCGCCGGGTGCTGGGCTTCGGCGACACCCGGAATCACCGGCCGCTCTACGCCCGTCCCTCCTCGACACCGCGGCTGGACGCGGTGTATGGGAGATGCCTCCGCGCCGCCCTCGTGCTCGGAGATCTGGGGACTCGGGTGGGCGGCCGGGTCAAGCGGGTTCTGGGCAAGTAGGCGGGGGGAGTGCGGATCGCCGCCTGCGTTGACCTGGTTCCGCGCAAACTCGGCTCGCTGGAGCAGTGGATCGTGTTCTTTGTACGTACTGCTCGGGAGCGGGGGCACCACCTGCACCTCTTCTGGCACCCGCCGGTTCACCCGGAAATCGCGGAACAGCTCGCGACCATGGGCGTCGGGTGGACACCGCTCGACCGGGTGGCCGCGGCGCCCCTCGAGGCGAGCAGTCTTTTCCGGCGCTCCTACGATGTCGTTTACTTGAATCTGATCGTCCCTCGCAGTCGTGTCGCGCTAGCGGCCTACCTCGCGTATCCCGTAACCGTGCTTTACTTCGACCAGATTTCCGGTCCCGTCCCCGGTCACGGGCACCGCTCCTTCGCCAGCCGCCTGCTCGATCCGATCACTTTCCGGCGAGTCGCCGGCGTGGCCGGATGCTCGGAGTACGTCACCCGGCGCGACCGCGAGCGCTTCGGGCTTTCCGAGGCGGTTACCACCACGATCTACAACGGCAGCGACCCAGAGCTATTCCGGCCGGGAGAGCGAAACGACCAGGCGCCGCCTCTGCTGCTCGCGGCGGCCTATCTCATTCCCGAGAAGGGCATCGACGTCCTGGTCCGTGCCTGCGCGCGGATCGCCGATCTGTCGTGGCGCCTCGTCATCGTGGGCGATGGGCCCGAGCTGGAGCGCCTCCGGCAGCTCGGAATCGAATCCGGCATCGCGGAACGGATCGAGTTCGCCGGGCTCCGGGACGATGTTGCCGAACTGATGCGCGGCGCCGAGATCTTCATCCATCCCGCCATCTGGGAGGAAGCCTTCGGCCTGACGGTCACCGAGGCCATGGCGAGCGGGTGCGCGACGATCGCCTCGCGCATCGGCGGGATTCCCGAAATCATCGAAGAGGGCGTGAGTGGCCAACTGGTACGGCCTGGCGACCCGGAAGCGCTGGCCCAGTCACTCCGAAGCCTCCTCACCGATCCGGAACGCCGCCAGAGGATGGGGAAGGCCGCCCGGGAGCGGGTCCTGCAACGGTTCACCTTGCGGGATTCGGCGCTCGGGCAGCTCGACTGGATCGAGCGCCGCGGAGCCTCCCGGTGAGCGCGACCGACCCGCTCCGCCATTCCCCCTATCTCGCTCGATCGGTGATGGAGAGTCCGGTGGGGCTCGTGGTGGTGCAAAGCGGGGAAAGAATGAACGCCATGACCGTATCGCTGTTCAGCGAGGCCGCGCACTATCCCACTTCCATGTGGGTCTCAATCGCGCCAACCACCCATACCCACGAGTTGCTCGCCGCTGCGGGCCGGTTCAGCTTCGTCACCCTCCGCGCTGGGCAGGCCCGCCTCGCGGCTGCCTGCGGGACGGCCAGTGGGCGGGACACCGACAAGTGCGCCGGGCTCGATCTCTACGACGGCGGGAACGGATTCCTCTTCCTCCGTGATGCCCTCGCATGCACTGCCTGTGTCGTAGATCAGTCGCGCCGGGTGGGCGATCACACCCTCTTCATCGCGCGGATGCTCTCCGGCGCGTTCGACGGCCGCCGTAGTGCGGAGCGGCACCTGTTGCTCTCGGATTTGAGGGCGCTGTGATCCGGCCGGCCCGCAATATCTGGGATACCCGGATTCAGTGCGTGTGCGGCATTATCGCGGCCCGGGAGAAGACCGAAATCGAGGTCTTCATGTGTGCCACGTTTGCTCAGGCTACGCTCGACCCTCCCCGCATCATCATCAACCCCAACCGGATTTATCCCATCGACGGAATGATCCGGCGGGCGGGGCGCTTCTCCGTGAGTCTCCTGGCCGACGCCCACCGCCCCGCCGTCCTGCGGCTCATCCGGCTGCGCCGCCGTCAGCTCGACAAGGCCCGATTGGCCGGGCTGGCGCTCTCGCCCGGATCCGAGGGCCCGCCCTGGATCACGGATGCGATCCGCACGCTCTTCTGCGAGGTGGAAGCGATCCTCGACTCGGGCGATCACACGATCATGATCGGGCGGGTAATGGAGTGCCGCGAGAACCCGAACCCGCTCGGGAAAACTCCTCTGCTCTATCGGGAAGTCGCCGGTGAGCAACCGGAGCGCGGCGCCGTCGCGCGCCGGCTCCGGCGCGGTCTGGTGCGCACCGGTCTTCCGGATCTGGCGCGGCGTGTCCTTGCCCGGGTGCGGACACCCCCCCCGGCGGACTTGCCGAAGAACACCTACCAGGATGGGGGATTCACCGACCAGGAAATCGGGCGGATCCTGCGGTACGATGTGATCGACCGGGGCAGAAGGCTTGAGGTCCCGCCCCGGATCCCCGGGGTCAGCCACCAGGTTGGAGTGTGCGTCGTCGGAACCCACTGGGGAGAAACCCAGTGCGCCGCGGTCCGCGGCGCCGCGCCGCGGGCGCGCCTGTTCGTCTGCGGCCGGGACCCGATGCGGACCGCCCGGCTGGCGCACCGCACCGGGGCGGAAGGCCATTTCTTGGGGATGGAATCCGCCCTCGCGGATCCCCGGGTACAGGCCGTTGTACTCACCTTGCCACATCATCTGCACCGCGAAGCGACCGAAGCCGCCCTGGCCGCGGGCAAGCACGTCCTCGTAGAAAAGCCGATCGCTCCGAATCTCGAGGACGCCGACCGGATGCTCGAGGCCGGCCGAAAGTCGGGCCGGATTCTGATGGTCGCTGAAAATATGCACTTTCGTCCCTCGCTCGGTCTGGTGGCCGAGCGGATTGCCGCCGGTCACCTGGGCGAGCCGCTTCATCTGCTGGTGCACGCCGGGACAGTTCGCCGCGATGAGGGATGGGTCACCGAGAAAGCAAAGCTCGGCGGCGGTGTGTTCGTCGATATCGGGATCCACTACGTGCGGGCGATGCGGCTGCTCCTGGGGGAGCCGGACGAGGTCAGCGCGTTCCAGCCGATGCAGATCAACACCCGCATGGACGGCGAGGATGGGCTGCAGGCGCTCTTCTCCAGCCGGTACGGGTGGCAGGGCCATTTTCTCACCACCTGGTCCGCCGTGCTCGGCAGGATTCCGGACATCGTGGTGGTCGGCGACGCCGGAACGATTCACCTCTGGCCCATGACAGGATACTACGATTACTACCCCGTCGCGCCGCGGCCGCTGGTGCGACTCCTCGGATACGTGCGGCCCTACGCATTGCAGGCCAAGCTGATCCGGCCCGCCATGCAGCGCGAGCGGGTGCGCTGCGGCGGGCCCGATGATGGATATGTCGAGCAGATGCGCGAGTTCCTGACCGCGGTGGTGGAGAACCGCCAACCGGTCGCGGCGGCCGAGGAGGGGCGGCGCGATCTGGAAATCGTGGTGGGTTGTTATGAGGCGATGGACACCGGAAGGCGCGTCGCGATCCCGCCTTACTCTCCCGCGGCGCGATAGCGCGCGTGGATCCTCCGGAGGAGGCCAGGGGCGATCCGGCAAAGCAGCCGCACAGCGGCCAGCTTGACCCCGCCACGCCTCCACCCGGCCGCCCGGAAATGCGCCCGCGCTCCGGCGTAGTCGCCCACAACCAGGCGCGCCTTCCCCTTTTCGATCTCGAGGCGGCCGCCCAGTCGGTGAATCTGCCGGTTGACGATCCAACCGTTCTCGGGATCGAGGGCCAGCTTCTCTCTCACCTGCTCGAAGATCCGTAGCTCTCGTTGCGCCCGCTCGATAGCGTTTCCCGACAGGCTGCCCCGCCGAATTCGGTATTTCAGCAAGACGGTCTTCTGGTACCCGATCCGGACGCCGGCGTGGGCCAGCCGCAGCCACAGTTCAAAGTCCTGCCCGCGGATGAGGGAGGGATCGAAAAGCCCCACGCCATCAAGTGAGGTGCGGCGGAGCAGAGTGCCCGAGGTGAGCGGGTGACAGTCCAGGTTGAGCAGACTCCGGAGAGTCACCTCCCCGCGCGACGGCGTGGTCTGCATATACTCGAGGCCCGCCTCCGGGTGGTCCCCGAACAGCAGGGCGTTGGCGTACACCATGCCGAACCCTCCCCGCTTGAGAAACCGGACCTGCGACGCGAGAAACTCGGGGTACCAGACGTCATCACCGTCCAGAAAGGCGATGAGCTCGCCGCGTCCCGCGCGAATTGCAGCGTTTCGAGCGGCCCCAGCTCCCAGATTCTCTTGCACGAGATAGGTAATGGCCGTTCTGAAGGGTGCGAGATTCCTCTCGAGTGCGACGGCGTCTTGGGACCCATCGTTGACCAGAATGATTTCGAACCGCGAGTACGTTTGCGCCAACACGGACCCAATCGCTTCTCCCACAAACTGCGCAGCATCGAAGACGGGAACCACCACCGTGACCAGAGGCTCGGGCGCCTCGGCTTCGGCTGCTGTGGGAGGCAGGGGAGAATGCACGACGATCTCATTTCCTGGGCAGAGGGCCAACTTCCGACAAAACCGGCGTTCGCCCGCCAGCGTTCAACGATGGCCGATCAGAGCTCGATGAGATGGGTTTTGCCCCAACTCTGCACTATATTAGCTGAAACGCATGGGCTTCACTTTTCTCTCCCGGGTCGACCCGAAATCGCGTTCCGAGGTTATCCGATTGGGACGGAAAGCCCCAGGGGCTTCAAAACGGTCGTGAGGGAAGCGATCTCGCTGCGTCTCTCCATACCTCGCTCGTTCCCGTCAGCCTCCAACGGCCGCAGACGAGTGAGCCCAGGAGATCAATCAATTTCATTCAGACC
>CAZHSO010000029.1:15985-37423 GCA_964535105.1 uncultured Gemmatimonas sp. | reverse complement strand
CCCCCGACCCGGTGATTAACAGTCACCTGCTCTACCAACTGAGCTACTCGGGAAGAAGCATCCGGCGGAGGTCAAAATAGTCGCGGGCAGTATATCCGGCAACGAGATACGGTACGAGTTGAGGAGGGGGAAGGCAACAGACAGGAGGAAGGGAGCAGGGAAATGCGGTTCCCTCCTGCCTCCTCCCGCCTGCCTGCTGCCCGCTGCCTGTGTTTTACACACCCCCCGACTTTCCCACACCCCATAACCCCATCCCACGGCGACATTTGTCGCACCAGCCAGAGGGCTACTGAGGCATTGTTTGACGGGGCGCAGTTACCCACAAATGTGCTGCAAAACTTGCACCTGCATTGCTGGCATAAAACATTATCTATCAACATGTTAGGAAGATTTTCAGGCTTTCAAACCGAAGTCCAACTGCTTACCTTTCCCGACATGATTCACCCCCTGGTCGGGCACCTCGACACCCGGCGCCGATTGGCCGATTCGGTCAGCAGCAACCGGATCCCCCAGGTCATCCTGGTGACCGGTCCGGAGGGGGTCGGAAAGCAGCGGCTGGGGCTCTGGCTGGCCCAGCTGATGTTGTGCGAGCGGCCCTCCGGAGAGCCCTGCGGGGCGTGCCGGCCCTGCCGACAGGTGCTGGGGCTGGCCCACCCCGATCTGCACTGGTTCGTGCCGATCCCGCGGCCCAAGGCGGGGGAGCCGGACAAGCAGGTGGAGGAGGCGTCGGAGCTCCTCACCGAGGCAATAGCGGCGAGGAGGGAGGAGCCCCTCTACCGGAGCGCAGACGGGATGGCCTCGCATCCGATCGCCAGCGCCCGCCTGCTGCTCCGGCGGGCGTCACTGACACCGGCGCAGGGCGGCAGGAAGGTGTTCGTGGTGGGCGACGCGGACCGACTCGTCCCCCAGGAGGGGAGCAGCGACGCGGCCAACGCGCTGCTCAAGTTCCTGGAAGAGCCCCCGGCGGATACCTGGATCGTCCTCACGACGACCGAGCCGGAGCGGGTCCTTCCGACGATCCGGTCCCGGGCGGTCTTGCTCCGGCTGGCCCGACTCCCCGATGCGCTGGTGCGGGAGTTCGCCGAGCGGTCGTTGCCGGACGCGCCGCGCGGCGAAGCGCTGAACGCGCTGGTCCGCCATGCCGACGGAGCCATCGGACGATTGCTGGAAGGGGGAGAAGGCGCGAGCAAGGCGGCGCAGGATGCGCGCGCCCTGCTCGATGCCGTGAAGAACGGCGGCGGCGCGCGCTTCGAAAAGAGTCTGAAGCAGCCGCCCTGGTCGGCCCGGGGACCCTTCACCGATCTGCTCGACGCGCTGGCAGTGGAGTTGGCGGGCCGGGCGCGGGAGAGCGCGCCGCGGGGAAAGGCGGCCCCGTTCGTGGCCGCGCTGGAGCGGGTACAGGCGGCGCGCGCCGAAGCGCAGGGGAATGTGAATCCCCAGCTGCTGCTGGCGTCCCTCGCGGGTGAGCTGTCGGAGGTGCTGTGACCCTGAGTCACCTCGGTCCCGATGGCGGCGCGCGGATGGTGGATGTGGGCGGGAAGGCCCTCACCCGGCGGCAGGCGGTGGCCGAGGGGTGCGTGCGGATGTCGGCGGAGGCGTTCGCGCTGGTGCAATCGAACAGCGTCGCCAAGGGTGATGTGCTCGCGGTGGCGCGGATCGCAGGGATTCAGGGCGCCAAGCGAACGGCGGAGCTGATCCCGCTCTGTCACCCGATCGCGCTCGACCGCATCGACGTCGAGGTGACGCTGGACAAGGCACTGCCCGGGGTGCGGGTGACGGTGACGGCGGCCGTCGAGGGAAAGACCGGCGTGGAGATGGAAGCGCTGACCGCGGTGACCGTCGCATGCCTCACGGTGTACGACATGGTCAAGGCCGCGGATCGGGCGATGACAATCGAGGCAGTTCGGCTCGTTCACAAGAGCGGCGGCAGAAGCGGAGACTATTCCGCGCGCAGCCCCTCCGATTGAAGGGAGAGCGGATGCAGCATCCTTGGGATCAGCTCAAGCAGTGCGACCGGCGCTCCTCGCGGCTTCGCAGCCGTGTTGCCGCGCTGGGCAATCTGCTCGGCGGCGCCGTCGTGGTCGGCACCCTTGCCGCGATGCTCACGGGCTTGAGCGCGGCCAATCCGCCGCGGGTTCCGGCCTCCTCCGCGGTCGCCGCGGAAGTGACTGCGCTTCGGGACGAGTTGGAGGACACCCGGGGCCGCCTTGCGCTCGCCGAGCTCCGGCTCGACAGAATGTCGGCAGTGGCGAGGTATTCAGGACTCTACAAGGTGCCGGCGGATCTCGCCGGGGCCATTTATGACATCGCGCTGGCCGAGGGCATTCATCCGTCGCTCGGATTTCAGCTCGTGAAGGTGGAGAGCGGCTTCAAGCCGGGAGCGAAGAGCGACAAGGGCGCGATCGGATATGCGCAGGTTCGCCTCAAGACGGCGCGGGGCTACGACCCGTCGCTCACCGAGCGGGGTCTGCAGGAACGCGACACCAACCTGCGCATCGGCTTCCGGTTTCTGAAGGACATGCTGGAGCAGTTCGACCAGGATCTGCAGATGGCGCTGCTCGCCTACAATCGCGGGCCCGGCCGGGTGGTGGAGCTGATGTCGCAGGGAGAGGATCCCTCGAACGGCTATGCCCAGTCGGTGCTGAAAGGCGTCAAGAAGGGATCCTGAGGCGCTGGCCGGCGAGGAGCATTCGTCCCGCCGACAGTCCGTTGGCGCTGCGCAGCGCGGAAATCGTGGTGCCGTACCGGCGGGCGATACTCGAAAGGGTATCGCCCGCTCGCACGAGGTGGATCTTCGCCGCCGCCACTACCGCGGGCTTGCTCGCGGCGCGGCTGCGGCCGGGACGGAGCCGAAGTACCTGGCCGACGCGCAGGTTGTTGGAGCGGAGACCATTCCAGGAACGGAGCTTCGATACCGTCACCCGGTAGCGCTTCGCGATGCCGCTCAGCGTCTCACCCCGCCGTACCCGGTGGCTCACGCCGCCGCTGATCGGCTCGCTGGTGTTGACCCGCCGGTTCTCGGCGACCCATCCCTTGAGACGCGCTTCGCCGGGAATCCGGACCACGTCGCCCTTGCGCGGGCCCTTGCGCGCGAACTCCGCGTTCGCGGCCCGGATCGCCGAGAGCGCCACCCCGTAGCGCTTGCCGAGGGACGCGAGCGTCTCGCCCGGTTTGGCGCGATGGGGAAAGCTTCCGAGCCGCTCGGAAGCGGGCAGCGCGTCGAGCTCCGTCTGGGTGGACGAGCCGGTGCCTTCGGGGAGCCGGACGACGGAGGCGCGCTTGGGCGGCGTCAGCTCGCGAAGGTAGGACCGGTTCAGCTCGCGAACGTCGGCGGCAGTGATGCCGGCGAGGCGCGCGATGACGTCGAGTCCGGTGGCGTCCCGCACTACGACCGAATCGAGCGGCAGCGGTCCCCCCATTGGCACAGCGAACCCGTAGCGCTCCGGCTGCTTGGCGATCATCGCCGCGGCGATCAGCTTCGGGACGTAGTCCTTGGTTTCCTGCCGGATGTAGCGCGTGTCGGCGAGCTGGAAGAACGCCATGTCGCCGTCGTCGGCCGCGAGCGAATCGGCGGCGGCGGCCTCCACATCCTCCTCGTCGCCGGGGCCCAGGCGCTTGAGGCCGCGGCCGATCCGGCCGGGACCGCCATTGTATGCCGCCGCCGCGAGATAGGAGGAGTCGAATCGCCTGGTGAGATCGGAGAGGTATCGCACCGCGGCGTCGGTGGACTTGGCCACGTCGCGCCGCTCGTCCACCCAGCTGTCGATGGTGAGTCCGTAGAACCTGCCGGTCGGCCGCATGAACTGCCACATCCCGACGGCGCGGGAGCGGCTCACCGCGGTCGAGGAATAGCCCGATTCGATGAGCGGGAGATACGCGAGATCGCCCGGCAGCCCGCGCGCGATGAGGAGGGCGCGAATCGTCGGCTCGTAGCGCGGCATGCGCCTGAGCCAGATCGCCATCCGCTCCTTTGCGGGCCCGCTGAAGAAATCCACCCAGTAGCGAACCCGGCCGTGGTCTTCAAAGTTCGCGACATCGATGTCGAACATCGAGCGCAGCGTCGCGGATTCTCCCTCGGCGGGAACGGTGGGAAGCTCTGTCGTCACCGGCGGGCTCTCCGCCGCGATCCGATCGAGCATCACCGCATCGAGCGCCGAGTCGCGCGCGGCGGCGGCCATCGCCGCCGAATCGCGGACGACGGAGTCGCCGACCAGGGGGTTCTGAGGGGCGGGAACAGCTGGAGGAGCAGCGGAATCGCGGATAGACGCGGCCGGGCCCGCCGGCGTGGATGACGGCTGGGGAGCCGGCACCGTCCGGGGACTGGACGATGACGCGCAGGATGCGACGAACAGCGCGATTCCGAGTCCGGCCCAACTCCGCATGGCGTTCCCGGTTCAGTGTGGAAGTGCAAGCCAGGTCGGAAGTTCGGCTACCGAACCAGGGCCGGTATTCCAGTAAGATGCAGAAAGTACGCCCGGCGTTGCGGCGACTACTTTTCGGACGGCTTCCGGCGCGCCAGAAGCCGATTCGTCGCATTAAGGACGGCGAGGGCGGCGCCCCGGGGCACATCGCCCTCGGTTAGATATGATCCTACAACCCGGGGGACTTCGGAACCCCCCGGCACACCAAGCGAGACGATGACGACGGTCGCGTCGAAGGCGCGGATGGACTTGACCCCGACCAGCTCGAAATTCGGCTCGTGGACCGCCTGCGCGAGGGCAAGAAGCGAGGCCTGGGCCGCGCAACGAAGCTCACCAGCCTGTGATGTGAGGCCACGGGCCTCGCCCTCGAAGCTCGGACCATCCGGCCACGCCAGTGTCACCCGCACGCGACACTCGCCGCTGGGGAGCCGGTCCAGCTTGAAGTTGACGAAGCGCAGTCTTTCCTTCATCGCGCAGTATCTTTCACCCGCATGGCCTCACTCCTGCTTTTCCTCGTCACGGCAGCCGGCCCGGGGCCCGCCGATTCGCTCCGCGCCGCGATCCTCTCCCGCATTGCACGCGATTCCGGTGCCAGTGTGGCCGTCGTACTGTCGGATCCGGTCTCCGGATTCTTCGTGGCCGTGAATCCCGATCAGCGCTTTCACGCGGCGAGCACGATGAAGGTTCCGGTGCTCATCGAGCTGGGCCGACGCATCGATGCCCGCGAGATGCAGTGGGCCGATTCGATCCCGGTGAAGAACCGGTTCGCGTCGATCGTCGACGGCTCGCCCTATGCTCTCGATGCCGGCAGCGACGGCGACACCACCGTCTACCACTCCGTCGGCGCCCGGCTCTCGCTCCGGCAGCTCGCCACGCGAATGATCGTGCGCTCGAGCAATCTTGCGACCAACCTGCTGATCGAGCGGCTCGACGCGACCCGGGTGACGCGGACGATCCGGAAGCTCGGCGCCGACTCGATGCTGGTGCTCCGCGGCGTCGAGGACGGGAAGGCGTACGCGCAGGGGCTCAACAACACCACCACGGCGCGCGACCTCGCCACGCTGCTGCTCGCGATCGCCGGCGGGAAGGCGGTCCGTCGGGAGACCACGGCGGAGCTGCTCGGGATTCTCGAGGCGCAGGAATTCAACGACGGCATTCCCGGGGGCCTCCCGCCGGGAACCCGCGTCGCACACAAGACCGGCGAAATCACCGCAACCTGGCACGACGCCGCGCTGGTCTATCCCACCGACGGCGCCCGACCCTATGCCCTGGTGGTGCTGACCCGCGGCGTGCCGGAACGGAGTCGCGGCATTGCGCTGCAGGCCGACATTGCGCGGCTGGCCCACGCCGCCATCCTCGGCGCGCGCGCTAGGATGCGCGGGCGTACGCCCTGAAACGCGTCATCAGGTCGAGGGTGATGGGCCCCGCCTTGCCGCTCCCGATGCTGCGGCCGTCATAGGAGCGGATCGGGGCGATCTCGCTCGCCGATCCGGTCAGAAACGCCTCGTCGGCGGTGTAGACGTCGAAACGGTTGAGCATATCTTCCATGACGCGGTGGCCGGCCAGCCCCGCCAGCTCCATCACCACGCCGCGGGTGATCCCCGCGAGAATCCCCGCATGAAGCGGCGGGGTGCGGAGGACGCCCTTCTTCACCACGAAGATATTCTGCCCGGTGCCTTCGGCGACGTGGCCGGAGGAGTCGAGCATGAGCGCTTCATCGGCGCCGGCGACGTTCGCCTCCATCTTGGCCATGGCGTGACAGAGGTAGTTGAGCGATTTGACCCGCGGGGAGACCGACTCGCGGTGCGGAATCGGGGTGCCCGCGGTGACCACCGAGAGCCCCTGTTGGTAGCGCTCGGCGGGCCAGATATTGATCGCGTCGACGATGACGATCATCGTCGGACGGCCGCAGTTGCGGGGATCGATGCCGAGATCGCCGGCGCCGCGGGTCACGATGGGCCGGATGTACGCGTCCTGCATCCCCGAGCGCCGGACCGCTTCCTCGATGACCGTGCCAAACTCCGCCTTCGGCATCGGGACCTTGAGCATCACGGCATGGGCGCAGTCGTACAGCCGGTCGAGGTGCTCCTGGAGCTTGAAGATCCTGCCGGCGTAGACGCGGATTCCCTCGAAGACGCCGTCGCCGTAGAGGAGGCCGTGGTCGAAGACCGAGACCTTGCCGGTGTCCTTGGTGTGCCACTCGCCATCGATCCAGATCGTCGCCATGCAGGCTCCCGGGAGGGTGGAGGACCGACGGCTGTCGCCGCGCCCGCGGAAAAACTAACTTGGCTGACTGGGATCGGCCATGTGCCCGCGCTGATTCGCGAGCGCCGATCGTCACCACTCAAAAAACGGGAAGCTTCCCATGCTGGTTCTTCTGGTACGACACGCGCAGGCCGCCGGGCAGGATGCCGAGAAGTATCCCGACGATTCGCTGCGTCCTCTGGTCCCGAAGGGGCGGCGCGCCCAGCAGCAGATGAGCCGGCTGCTCCTCAAGCAGGGTATCGTGCCCCGCCGGGTGTTCAGCAGTCCCTGGAAGCGGGCCTGGCAGACCGCGCGGATCCTGCTCCGCGAAATGGGCGTTCCCAAGGGGCAGCGGTTCCGCTCCGACGCACTCGCCATGCCGCCGAACGTGGCGGCGCTCGCGGCCGAGATCGGGGAGATCGGGGAGATCGGGTCGGACGAGACCATCGCACTGGTGGGTCATGAGCCGTGGATGAGCAGCCTGGCCGCGAAACTCCTGGCCGGCGGGATGTCGGATCTCCGAATCGATTTCGCCAAGGGCGGGGTGATGGGGATCGAAATGGACCGGCTGGAGGAGGCTGGGGGGACGTTGAAGTTTTTTGTGGTGCCGTAGGGAGGCGCGAAGACGCGGGGACGCGGGGACGCGGGGTATTCACTTCGCGTCATCGCGCCTTCGCGTCTTCGCGTCCGATGAGGGCGGTGGGACTCGAACCCACGACCTACGGGTTAAAAGCCCGCTGCTCTACCAGCTGAGCTACGCCCCCTGCAAGGAGCTCCACGCGGACGGGGAGCCCCCAGAAAGGTAAGCGGTGAGCGGAGAGAGGTAAGCGGGACAAGCCCCGCAAGGCAGGTCCCGCTCACTGCTCACCGCTCACCGCTCACCGGAAAGAGCTCCCTCTGCAGACAGGGAGCAAAACTCATCCGGTGGTGCCGCGTCGGCCCAGCGCTCACGAGCCCCGCGAGGTGTTCCGGCGTCCCGTACCCCACGTTGGTGTGCCAGCCGTACGCGGGGTGCCGGTTCGCGAGGCAACGCATGATCCGGTCGCGCACCGTCTTGGCCACGATGCTCGCGGCCGCGACGCTGTAGCAATGCGCATCGCCGTCGACGAGAGCCTCGTGGGTGTAGCCAACCTCGGGCAGCGGGAGCCCGTCGATGATGAGGACGTAGGGAGCTAGGGAGCTAGGGAACTGGGGAGCTAGAGAATCCCTAGCTCCCTGACTCCCTAGGTCCCTGACCCCTGCAGCGCGTAGCGCTGCCATCACCGCCCTCCGCATCGCCAGCGCCGACGCCACCCGGATGTTCAGCCGGTCGATCTCCCGGCACGACGCCGCGCCGACACCGAGCCGGATGGCGCGGGAGCGGATTTTGAGCGCCAGCGTTTCGCGCTCGTCCCGCGAGATCGTCTTGCTGTCGCGGATGCCGTTGATGCGGCGCGTCCCGGGGGGAAATACCACGGCCGCGGCCACCACTGGACCGGCCAGGGGACCGCGGCCCGCTTCGTCCACTCCAACGAGCAACCGGCTCTCCGCCCAGGCGAGGCGTTCTCGCGAAAGGCTTGGAGCGCGGAGCATGGCGGCGGCGCGCGCTTTACGGCTGCTTCTTCTCTTTGATGCGCGCGCCTTTTCCGGAAAGCGCCCGGAGGTAGTACAGCTTGGCTCGCCGCACCTTGCCGCGGCGCACCAGCTCGATCGAGCTGATCGTCGGAGCGTGCATCGGGAAGATGCGCTCGACGCCGACGCCGGCGGAGAGCTTCCGCACGGTGAAGGTCTCATCTATCCCGCCGCCCCGGCGCGCCATGCATACGCCCTCGAAGGCCTGCAGCCGCTCCTTGTCGCCTTCGCGAACCCGAACCATGACCCGCAGCGTATCCCCCGCCGCGAATACCGGGATGTCCTTCTTCAAGCCCTCACGGGCGATCGCTGCCACGCGGTCCATGGTCGTCTCCTTCGTCTGATTGCCACGCCGCCCAGAGGTCTGGTCGGCGCTCCGCCGTCAATCGTTCCGCCATCTCCTGCTTCCACGCCGCGATCTCCGCATGATTGCCGGAGCGCAGCACATCCGGGACTGCGAAACCGCGATATTCCGGCGGCCTGGTGTAGCTGGGCGGGCTCAGCAGCCCATCGTAATGCGAATCGGAGCTCGCCGATTCGTGATCGCCGAGGGCGCCGGGAAGGAGGCGCACCA
The DNA here is from genome assembly GCA_964535105.1 of uncultured Gemmatimonas sp. Lineage (GTDB taxonomy): Bacteria > Gemmatimonadota > Gemmatimonadetes > Gemmatimonadales > GWC2-71-9 > JABFSM01. Next base: position 28,573 of record CAZHSO010000029.1, on the reverse strand, counting down.
CCGCATCGATCAGGCAGAGCGCCGCCGGCTCCCCGCCGCTCAGCACGAAGTCTCCCACCGAGACTTCTTCGGCGCCGAGTCCGTCGGCCACCCGCTGGTCCACATCCTTGTAGTGGCCCGAGAGCAGAGTGATCTCCCGCTCCAGCGAGTAGCGCACCGCCCGCCGGTGATCGAACCGCACGCCCCGCGCGGAGAGGAGCACCAGCGGGCCGCTCCGCTCCGGTCCGAGCGATTCCACCGCTTCGAAGAACGGCTCCGGCTTGAGCACCATCCCCGCGCCGCCACCGAAGGCGTAGTCGTCCACGGTCTTGTGCCGGTCGTGCGCAAAGTCGCGGAGCTGCACCAGCCGGTACTCCACCAGACCCGCCGCCCTCGCCCGGCCCATGATGCTGGCGCCCAGCATCGGCTCGAGCGCTTCGGGAAAGAGGGTCACGACGTTGATCTTCAGCACTCCCCTTCCCCCTTCCCGCTTCCCCCTTCCCTACAGATCGGCCAAGCCGTCAGGCAGATCTACGATCAAGAGCCTGGCCGATCTGTCTACCTCGACCACGAATTCCTTGCGGAACGGCACCAGGAACTCGCGTTTGGGACCTTGCACCAGGAGCATGAGGCCCGAAGGTATTTCGGTGACCTCGCTCACCAGTCCGAGCGGCGCCCCGGCCCTGTCCTGCATGGCGAAGCCGGCCAGCTCGTGGATGTAGACCTCGCCATCCGCCGGCGGACGCAGCGTGCCGCCGTCGGCGACCACGAAGAGACCGCCCCACGGCTTGACCGCCTCGACTTCGAGGTGCCCCGCAAACGCCACCAGCCACTGCCGGTGATACGACCGGCTCCGCTCGATCGTGAGCGGACCCGCAACCAGCGTCCCCGCCAGATTCTTGAGCCAAACCTCGCTGCCCGGCGCGAACGCCAGATCCGGATCGCTGGTCAGGGGAAAGACGGCACAGTCTCCCTTCAAGCCGTGCGGTTTGCGGAGCCGCCCCACCACCAGGTGGCGCGTCTCCTCCCCGGCCATTACGCCTGGACGGGGATGACGCCGGCCGACTTGAGCAGGGCCTCGACCGTATCGGTCGGGGTGGCGCCCTTCGCCAGCCAGCTCTTCGCCTTCTCGACGTCGACGATGACCTTCTTGGCGCCTTCCTGCTTCGGATCGTAGGTCCCCAGGATCTCGATGAAGCGCCCGTCGCGGGGCGACTCCTTGTCGGCGACCACGATGCGATAGAGCGGCAGCTTCTTGCGGCCGATTTTGCGGAGGCGAATGCGAGTGCTCATGCGTGTGTCTTTCTTCCCGGGTTATTGACCGGGAAACCGGGGACCGAAAGGAAGTTTCGCGCCCGGCTTGCCCGCGACCTTCATCAACTTCTGCATCTGTTTGAACTGCGACAGCAACTGATTCACCTCCTGCACCGTGCGACCCGATCCCCTCGCGATCCGCATCCGGCGGGAGCCGTTCATCACATCGGGATCGGCTCGCTCGGCTTTCGTCATCGACAGGACGATGGCTTCCACGTGCTTGAGCTTTTTGTCGTCGACGTTCGCGGCCTTGAGCATCTGGGGATTCACCCCCGGCAGCATCCCGAGCACGTTCTTGAGCGGCCCGAGCTTCTGCATCTGCTTCATCGCGCCGAGAAAGTCCTGGAGGTCGAGGCCCTTCTTCGAGACGGCCTTCTTCGCCAGCCGCTTGGCCTCGTCCTCGTCGATCGCTTCCTGCGCCTTCTCCACCAGGGTGAGCACGTCGCCCTGCTGAAGAATCCGGCCCGCCATCCGCTCGGGGTGGAAGAGTTCCAGCGCGTCGAGCTTCTCCCCGACGCCGACATATTTGATCGGCGCCCGGGTCACCCCGTAGATGGAAAGCGCCGCGCCACCGCGGGCATCACCATCCATCTTCGTGAGGATGACGCCGGTGATGCCGAGCGCCTGGTGAAAGCCCTGCGCTATCCGGACGGCATCCTGGCCGGTCATTCCGTCGGCCACGAGGAGGATCTCGTGGGGATTCACCGCGGCCTTGAGCCGGATGAGCTCCCGCATCATGTCCTCGTCGATCTGCAGGCGGCCGGCGGTATCCACCAGCACCGTGCGCGCCCGTGCCTTGCCCGCCGCCTCGATCCCGCGCTTGACCAGGGCGACGACGTCGGTGGCGCCGTCTTCGCGGTGCACTCCGACATCCACCTGTTTGCCGAGCGTTGCGAGCTGCTCGGCGGCGGCGGGACGATAGACGTCGGCGGCGACCAGGAACGGCGCCTTCTGCTCGAGCTTGAGCCGCTTGGCGAGCTTGCCGGCGGTCGTCGTCTTGCCCGACCCCTGCAATCCCACCAGGAGGATCACCGTCGGCGGCACCGTCGCATGCGAGATCGGCGACTGTTTTTCACCGAGCAGTACCACCAGCTCGTCGTAGACGAGCTTGACCAGCTGCTGCCCCGGCCGCACCGCCTTGATGACCTGCTGTCCGACGGCCTTTTCCTGAACCCGCTCCAGAAATTCGCGGGTGAGATCGAAGCTGACGTCGGCTTCGAGCAGGATCCGGCGGATTTCCCGCAGGCCCTCGCGTACAGCATCCTCGGAGAGCACGCCGCGCCCGGTAAGCCTGCTGAGTGCGCCGGTCAGCTTTGAGGACAGCTCGTCGAACATAAGCCGTTGAAGATAGCTGGATTATGGAGGTCGTTCAACCTTCAGCGTCGGCAAAATATCGCCAAGGCGCAAAGGTGGGAGATGGTTACCCGGCCTCCTTGCGCCTTTCCGCCATAGCGCCCTTGCGCCTTCCTTAATTGAACGTTTAATTAAGCACCGTGCCCGCCGAAATCACCCCCGCCCGCGACAAGATCCTGGATGCCGCCGAGGCGCTCTTCGCCCGGAAAGGCTACGACGCCACCACGATCAAGGCGATCGGCACCGCGACCAGCCTCAACCCCGCCCTTCTGTACTACTACTTCGCCGGCAAGAAAAAGCTATATGAGGCTGTCCTCCAGCGTCTGGTCGGGAATATCCTCGCTCAGGGGAGTGCCGTGCTCGACGGGACGATCCCCCCGGCCGATGCCATCCGTCGCCTGCTCACGATGCAGGCCGAATGGCTCCTCAAGCAGCCCAACCTGCCCCGGCTCCTGGTGCGGGAGATGCTCGATCACGACGCGCGCCACGCCCAGGAAGTGATTCTCCAAATGGCGTCCGGTCCGTTCCAACGGCTCTGCCGGGTGATCGAGCAGGGGCAGCAGAGCGGCGCCTTCCGCGCCGACGTCGAGCCGCGCTTCGCCGCCGTCAGCGCCATCGCGCAGGTCGCGTACTTCATCATCGCCAAGCCCGCGGTCGGCCTTTTCTTCGGCCTCGGAACCGCGGGCATCACCGACCAGACCGCACGCGAGTTCGCGCTGCACGCCGGCGAGTTCGCCGTGCGGGCATTGTCTCCCACGGAAAGCGCCGTATGACCGCCCCGACTCGTCCCCTCATAGTGCTCCTCCTCGCGGCTGCCTGCAGCACAGCCGACGCCGATTCCTTCCTTGCCCGCGGCACCGTCGAAGTGCCCGAAGTGGACCTCTCGGCGCTCGCCGCCGCGCGCGTCGTCGCGGTGCGGGTCGAGGAGGGTGCGTTGGTCCGGGCGGGGGACACGCTGGCACTCCTGACCCAATCCGATCTGGAGGCGACGCTTTCGGCCGAGCGGGCCCGGATTGCCTCCGCCGTCGCCAACCTACGGGACCTCGAGGCGGGGTCGCGCCCCGAGGAGATCCGCAGTGCGGAGGGCGAGCTCCGCTCGGCGGAAGCCGAGCTCCAACGCATCAGCACGGATCTCGAGCGCACCCGCGGTCTCGCGGCGGGCGACTTGGTGAGCAAGGAGACGCTCGACCACGCGGTGACCGCCGAACAGATGGCGCGCGGACAGGTGCAGAAAGCGGAGGAGAGGGTGCGTCTCCTGCGCGCCGGGACCCGGCCGGATCGGATCGAGGGCGCGCGGTCCGAGGTGAACACGGCGCGAGCGGCGCTGCAGCAAGTGGAGGCGCGCGCGTCGGACCTCGTGCTCACCGCGCCGGTCGGCGGCATCGTGCTAAGCCGCAACGCCGAGCCGGGCGAGGCGCTCGGAGCGGGCGTTCCGGTCGTGACCATCGGCGAAATGGCCCGTCCCTTCGTCCGAGTGTTCTTCCCGCAGTCGGTCGTGAGCGGCCTCAGGGTGGGCGCGACGGCGACGGTGCTGACCGGCGACGGGCGCTCGGTGCCAGCCCGGATCGCGGCGATTAATCCGCGGGCCGAGTTCACACCGAGGGTGGCGCTGACGGAGGAGGAGCGCGCCGACCTGATGTTCGGGGTGAAGCTGGAGTTCGACGATCCGCGAGAGGCGCCGTATCCGGGGTTGTGGGTGACGGTACGCGTAGGAGACGCGAAGACGCGAGGACGCGAGGACGCGAGGACGCGAGGGGAAGCGTAATGACCATCCCCCTGGGCCAGGAGTACGGCATCGTGACGAAGGGACTCCGCAAGGTGTTCCACGGCGTCCCCGCGGTGGAGAGCCTCGACCTCGAGGTGCATCGCGGAGAAATCTTCGGACTCCTCGGTCCCAACGGGAGCGGCAAGACGACCACCATTCGCATGCTGACCGGACTGATCGTCCCGACAGCAGGCTCGGCGACTGTCGTCGGGGTGGATGTCGTCAAATCCCCCGAGCTGGTGCGACGCCGGATCGGCTACATGTCGCAGCGATTCGGTTTGTACGACGATCTCACCGTGCGGGAGAACGTCGAGTTCTACGCCGGGGTGTACGGGATCGTGGGAGACGAGCGCAAGCGACGGGTTCCCGAGCAGCTCGCCGAATACGCGCTCGGAGAACGCGCCGCGCAGCTCGCCGGGACGCTTTCGGGGGGCTGGAAGCAGCGCCTCGCCCTCGCATGCGCCACGACGCACGGACCCGACCTGGTCTTCCTCGACGAGCCGACCGCGGGGGTGGATCCGGCCTCGCGAAAGCGCTTCTGGGAGCTGATCGGCCGGCGCGCGGCGGCGGGGATGACAGTGCTGGTGACCACGCACTACATGGATGAAGCGGAGCGCTGTCACCGGTTGGCCTTCCTTTCCCGCGGCCACCTGATCGGCGTCGGGACGCCGAAGGAAATCACGGCGCGATTCGGTGTGGCGACGGTGGAGGACGTCTTCATCGAGCTGCAGCGGCGCGACGAGGGGGCGCTGGTATGACACTCCGAGCGCGGATCTTCCGGTCGCCCTTCTGGGCGATGCTCCGCAAGGAATTCATCCAGATGCGGAGGGACCGGGGCACCCTCGGCTTGATGATCGGGATCCCCGCGATCCAGCTCATCATGTTCGGCTACGCCATTCAGACCGAAGTCCGCCATCTGCCGACGGTGGTGCTGGACGAATCGCGGTCGCCGGAGAGCCGCCGGTTCGTCCAGGCCATGCTCAACACCGGCAACTTCGACCTGGGCGGCACGGTCCGGGACCGGGAGGAGATGGGGGCGCTCATCGACCGGGGCGACGCGAAGGCCGCCATCATCATCCCACCCGACTTCCAGCGGGACGTGAAGCGCGGGCGCACCGCGGAGGCCCAGATCATCGTGGATGCCGCCGACCCGCTCGCCTCCTCGGCGGCGATCAGCGGGGCGAGCTTGGCCGGCGCGATCCGATCCCGGGCGCTCTCGGCGCAGGCGGGAGCCACCGCCGCGATCGAGGTGCGGGTGCGGCCCTGGTACAACCCCACCTCGCGGAGCGCGGTCTACATCGTGCCCGGGATCATCGGCGTGCTCCTTTCGGTCACGATGATCGTGATTGCGAGCATCGCGCTGGTGCGGGAGCGGGAGCGTGGAACGCTGGAGCAGCTGGTGGTGACGCCGATCGGGAAGACCAGCCTCATGCTGGGGAAGATCATCCCCTTCCTGCTGGTGGGATACGTGCAGATTACGGTGATTCTCCTCCTGGGCCGGCTGCTCTTCGACGTGCCGATCCGGGGAGACGTCGTCACGCTCTATCTGATCGCGCTCCCGTTCGTGGTGGCGAATCTGGCGATCGGGTTGTTCATCTCGACGGTAGTTTCCACCCAGGCACAGGCGATGCAGCTCGGATTTCTTCTGCTCATGCCGAACATCCTTCTTTCCGGTTTCATGTTCCCGAGGGAGGCGATGCCGGAACCAGCCCAATGGATCGGCGCGGCACTGCCGCTCACCTATTTCCTCAAGGTCATGCGGGGGATTTTGCTGAAGGGGGTGGGGATGGAGAGTTTGTGGAAGGAGGCGCTGGCGCTGGTGGGGTTTTCGGTGGGGTTGATAGGGATGAGTGTATTGAGATTCAGGAAGAGCATTGAGTAGGAGGCAAAGACGCGAAGAGGCGAGGACGCGGGGACGCGGGGACGCGGGAACGCGGGGACGCGGGGACGCGGGGACGCGGGGACGCGGGGACGCGGGGACGCGGGGACGCTACGATGCTACGCGAGATTTCCCGAGTGCACGCACGAGTCCGTATACCAACCTGGCCGCCGAATCTCGCAGATCGTTGAGCCGAGCCCAGTCCTCAGCACTCACATAGCCCAGGTCACGGGCGGCTCGGAGAAGATAGGACACTTCCGCGAGAGAGCCGAGACCAATGTCCGCGAAGCGTCTCAGCTCGCGCCCACCTAGGCGGGCAGAACCTTCCGCCAGGTTTGTGGGGACGGAGACCGCCGCCCGTCGAATCTGGGAGATGAGGCCGTACCGCTCGTCGGCGGGCCACCCCTTGGTTTCCGTGTAGATTGCCAAGACGAGCTCGTGGGAGTTCGCCCAGGCCTTCAGGCGCTCATAGGGTGGCATGGGAGAATACTTACCCGAAACCATGGCTCTGCCTAAACCGTAATCCCGCGGACGGCGACGAAATCGTGCCTCGCGCCTTCGCGTCCTCGCGTCTTCGCGCCTCCACCATGGAGCCCCCCATAACGCCGCCCTTCCCCCCCCGCCCCGACGACGCCACCAGGCAGGCGGATCTCGACAAGATGAAACGGCGCGCGACCGGGCTGCTCCTGGTCGCGGCGCTGATCTTCCTGGCGGCGAACTGGTACGAGGCACAATTCCCGCTGCTGGGCTATGTGCGCGCCACCGCGGAGGCGTCGGTGGTCGGCGGACTGGCCGACTGGTTCGCCGTGACGGCGCTCTTCCGTCACCCCCTCGGTATTCCAATTCCGCATACCGCAATCATCGGCCGGCAGAAGGACCGCATCGGCCGCATCATCGGGAACTTCGTCCAGCACCACTTCCTCGCCCGCGACGCGGTCTCCGCGAAGCTGCGCGGGATGCGGATCGCCGAGCGCGCCGCGGAGTGGCTCAGCCAGCCGGAGAACAGCCAGCGCATTGCGGTCCAGCTCGCCAGCGGCGTGGCGCGTACACTGGAAGCGCTTCCCGACGAGAAAATCCGCGAGCTGATTCAGCAGGGCGCGATGGACCGCATCCGCGCGACGCGGGTGGCGCCGGTCCTCGGAAAGACGCTGGCCATGGTGGTGGCGGGAGACCGGCACCAGGAGCTGCTGAACGAGGCGATCCGCCTCGCGGCCAAGGCGGTGCACGACAACGAGGATGCGATCCGCGCGCGGGTCAAGGACGAAATGCCATGGTGGGTGCCCAGCGCGATCGACAACAAGATCTATCAGCGCATCGTCACTGCCATCGAACAGCTCCTGACCGACATCAGCGCCGATCCCCACCATCCGGTGCGGGCCAGCTTCGACACGTCGCTGCGCGACTTCGTCGACCGCCTGCAGCATTCCCCCGAAGCGGGCGCACGCGCGGAAGCGCTCAAGGAGGAATGGCTGTCCGACGGCGCCGTCGCCGACCTCGCCAACTGGATCTGGGACGCCACCCGGAACGCGGTCACGGGGTACGCCACCCTAGAGGACGGCGCCGAGCCCGGCCCGCTGGCCCGCGGGGTCAGCGCGTTTGGCGCGAGCCTCCTCGCCAATCCGAAGCTGCTCTCGGAGATCGAAGAGGTGGGGATCCAGGCCGCGCTCGACGTGATCGAGAAGCATCGACACGAGGCCGCCGACCTCATCGCGCAGACCGTGGCACGATGGGATCCCGAGGCGACCTCGAAGCGGCTGGAGCTGGCGGTCGGGCGCGACCTCCAATTCGTGCGCATCAACGGCGCCCTGGTCGGTGGGCTGGTCGGGCTCTTGATCTATGGAATTCCGAGGCTGTTCGACTAGGGACTGGCGGACTTCCCGGGCCGCCGTACATTCGTTGCATCCAACGGGCCTCACCACGGTCCAACTCCCCGGAGGGGTTATGCGTCTCAAGTGCAGTATCCTGGCAGCGCTGCTGCTGGGATTGACCTCTGTGCCCGCGTTCGCGCAGGGGCGAACCGTCTCCGGCCGGGTGCGCGACTCGCTGACCGGCGCGCCGATCCCCGGCGCCCGGGTCGGTGTCCTCGGCGGCACGACCGCGGTGAGCCCCAATGCCTCGGGGCAGTTCGAGCTCACCGACCTGCCCGCCGGAGAGGTGACCCTGCTAGTGCGCGCGGTCGGCTATCGCCGGCAGGAAATCCGAGTTCCCGCCGCCACCGCCTCCGTCGACGTTGCCCTCACGAGGGACGTCTTCAAGATGGAGGAGATCGTCATCACCGGCCAGGCCACCGGTGTCGAGCGCCGCAACCTGCCTAATGCGGTGGCCTCGGTAGGGGCCGAGGAGTTGAACGTGCATCCGACCGCGAGCCTCGAGCAGCAGCTCCAGGGCAAGGTGGCCGGCGCCGACATTCAGACCAATTCGGGTGCCCCCGGCGGCGGCGTGCAGGTCCGCCTCCGCGGCGTCACCTCGGTCAACGCCACCGCCGAGCCGCTCTGGGTGGTGGATGGCGTCATCGTGAGTGACATCGCCATCGCCTCCAACACCAATGCCATCACCGGCGCCGCGAGCGGCTCCAGTCCCGCGCTCACCCAGGACGCGCTGGTCAACCGGATCGCCGATCTCAATCCAGGCGAGATCGAGTCCATCGTGATCCTGAAGGGGGCGTCGGCCGCGGCCATCTACGGCGGGCGGGCGTCCAACGGCGTGGTGATCATCAAAACCAAGCGGGGCCGACCCGGGGAGAGCCGGCTGCAGATCACCCAGCGAGTCGGCTACTCCTCGCTGCTCCGGAAGATCGGGTCCCGGCGCTTCAGCAACGCCGCCGAGGTGGACGCCTCGGGCTCGTTCAGCCCGGGCACCGGTGCCAAGTTTTGCGGCAGCGGGCAGTGCCCCTTCTACGATCATGAGGAAGAACTTGCCGGCCGCAAGGCGATCGCCTTCCAGACGTCGGCCAACCTCTCAGGCGGCACCGAGAACTCCCGGTACTATGCCTCCGGCACCATCGAGGACACCCCCGGGATCATCACCAACACCGCCTTCAAGCGGCAGTCGGTGCGGCTCAACCTCGACCAGCGGCTCAGCAACACGTGGGATCTCTCGGTGAGCACCAACGTCCTGCACACCCGGGGCGATCGCGGATTCACCAACAACGACAACAACGGCATCAGCTACTATTACGTCCTCACCGGAACCCCGACCTTCGTGGATCTCCGCGCCCGGGCCGACGGTTCCTTCCCTGACAATCCGCTCCAGGCCTCCAATCCGCTCCAGACCGCCGCTCTCGCCGGCAACAAGGAGGACGTCTGGCGGGTGATCAACTCGAGCCGGCTGACCTGGAACCCGCTCGCCACCGAACGGAATTCGCTGCGACTCACCGCCACCGGCGGGCTCGACTATTTCATCCAGAAGAACACGATTTTCTCGCCTCCAGTGCTGCAGTACGAGGACGACGACGGGCTGCCCGGTACCTCGCTGCTGAGCAATTCGGACAATCTCAACATGAACATGGACGGGAACGCCGTCCATACCTACAAGGGCCGGGGCCTCACCGCCACGACCTCCGCGGGCGTGCAGTATGCGCGGCGCTCGCTCGACATCAACCGGATCGAGTCACGGAACCTCATCGCGGGCCAGCCCAACGTCAGCGCCGGCACCGCCGTCCGGGTGCGGGAGAACCGTTCGCTGATCAAGGACCTCGGCTTCTTCGCGCAGGAGGAGGTCCTTCTGATGAACGACCGGTTGCTGATCACCGCCGGCATCCGGGCCGACCAGTCGAGCCTCAACTCCGACGCCGGCAAGCTCTATTACTACCCGAAGGCCGGCGCTTCCTACCGGATCGAGGGCGGCTCGAGCTCGTTCCTGAACGAAATCAAGCTCCGTGCCGCGTATGGCCAGACCGGCAACCAGCCGCTCTACGCCCAGCGATTCACCGCCCTGAACGCGACCCTCAACCTCGGCGGGCTCCCCGGCCTGGTGGTGGGCGGCGTCACCGGCGGCGCGAACTTGCAGCCGGAGCGACAGAAGGAGATCGAGGTCGGGATGGACGGGCAGTTCTTCGGCAACCTGGTATCCCTCGAGGCGACCTACTTCCAGAAGAACGTGAGCGACCTCCTCTTGACCCGGAATCTTCCGCCGTCGTCCGGGTTCGCACAGGAAATCTTCAACGGCGGCTCACTCCGTGTCCGGGGCGTGGAGGTGGCCGCGATGGTGCTCCCGGTCCAGGGCCGGGACCTGAATTGGGTGTCCCGAGTGACCTTCGCCAAGAACCACAGCAAGGTGACCTCGCTGCCGGTGCCGAAGTTCCAGACCGGCGCCTTCGGCTCCAGCCTCGGGCTGTTCCAGATCGAGGAGGGGAAGTCGGCCACCCAGATCCTCGGCCGAGACACGGTAGCGGCGACGGTCGGTGACCAGGTCGTGGGCGACGCCAACCCCGAGTTCAGGATGGCCTTCACCAACACGCTGACCTGGAAGCACCTCACCTTCTCCGGGTTGGTGGACTGGCAGCAGGGCGGCAGCGTAGTCAACCTGACCCGGCTGCTGCAGGACGCCTCCGGCAACGCGCCGGACGGCTCGGCGGGCGACACCCGAATCGGCGCCTGGGCCCGGGGCCATACCGCTCAATACATCGAGAACGCGACCTTCGTGAAGGTGCGGGAAATCTCGCTGGCGTGGGAAGTCCCGCAGCGGATCGCCAGCACCCTCCGCGGCGTGCGCACCGCCAACATCTCGGTGAGCGCTCGAAACCTCTTCTGGCTCGCGACCCCCTACAAGGGGTTTGACCCGGAAGTGAGCAACTTCGGCAACCAGCCGATCCAGCGGAACATTGACGTGACGCCGTATCCGCCCAGCCGGACCTTCTTCTTCACCATCAACCTCGGCCTGTGAGGAGCGGACAGATGACTGCCACGACCAAGTCCCTCCGGTTCACCGCTGCCCTGGTGGGCGCGCTGGCCGCGGGCGGCTGCAATACGCTCGACGTTGGAGATCTCAACAATCCCGGCCTCGACGAACTGAACACCAGCCCGACCCCGGTGGCGATCAACACCGTGGCCACCGGCCTCCTGGTCGGGCTCCGGAACAACATGGCCGAGCCGAACGGCTATATCGTGTTGCTCGGCATGATGGGCCGGGAAGGATTCAACCTGAACACCAACTCCGATCCGCGCTACATGGCGGAGATGATCGCCGGCCCGCTCGACCCGGGGTCCGGAGCCTTCGGCGCCAACACTTGGCCGCAGCGCTACGCCAACATCCGGAACGCCACCACCCTGCTCAACACGGTGGGTGGAGTGAGCGACAATCTCATGACTGCGACCCAGAAGGAGGGGATCCGCGGTTTCGCCAAGACCATTCAGGCGATCGAGTTCCTGCGGATCATCGTGACCCGCGATGCCTTCGGCGCGGTGATTGACGTGGACCGGTCGCCAACTGGCGAGCCGGGGGCCATCGCCAGCCGGGCGGAGGTCTATGCCCGGATCGTCGCCTTGCTGGAAGAGGGCCGCACTCACCTCCTGGCGGCGGGATCGTCCTTCTCCTTCCCGCTCGGGGATGGCTTTGCCGGCTTCAACAGCCCGGCCAGCTTCCTCAAGGTCAACCGGGCCTTCCGTGCCCGGGTGGCGGTGTACCTGAACGATTGGAACGCCGCGCTCACCGCGTTGGGCCAGTCCTTCCTGGATACCGGGGCCTCCCTCGGGCTTGGGGCCTATCACACCTACACCACCGGCTCGGGGGATCTGACCAACAACATCCTCCGCGGTACGCCGGTGATCCGGGCCAATCCGGTCCTGCTCACGGCGGCGCAGCTGCGGGGCAACGGACAGATTGACCTCCGGGCCTCGTCGAAGATCGCCACCGGTAGCGCGGCAACCGGCGCCTCCGGCGCCACCACCATTACCTCGAATCAGGACTTCACGGTCTATCCGACCAACACCACCCCGGTGGCGATCATCCGGAATGAGGAGCTGATCCTGCTACGCGCCGAAGCCAACCTGGGGCTCAACAACATCGCCCAGGCGCTGGTGGACATCAATTTCATCCGGAACAACGCCGGCGGCCTGCCCAATTACACCGGGCTCCAGACCGCCGCTCTGGTGCTGGATGAGCTGCTGTACAACAAGCGGTATTCGCTGCTATGGGAAGGTGGCCACAGCTGGATTGATTTCCGGCACTACAACAAGCTGACCTCGCTGCCGCGCATGACGGCGAACGGGAAGTTCTTCCCCGCCATGCCGTTCCCGAACAATGAGTGCCTGGTCCGTTCCAACGCCGCCTCCCTCGCTGGATGCGCGCCGGTGCCGGG
>CAZHSO010000029.1:0-15885 GCA_964535105.1 uncultured Gemmatimonas sp. | reverse complement strand
CGCGCTGGTCTCGTCGTCCCACACCAGATACCAGACCAGCGCGGGGCCCGCGACAGAGCGATAGACCCGGAACCGGTCGCCGCCCCACCCGATCGGAGTCCCGGTGAGCACTTCACCGCCGCCGCGGAGCACCGTCGCAAGCGTCTGGATCTCCAGCTCGCCGAAGGTGTCTTCGTACACCGCAGCGCCGGCCGGTTCCGCGAATCGCACCGCGACCGGGCGGTCGCCCTTCGCATATCGCGCCGGATGCAGGATCTGCTCCGTCGAGCGTGGCATCGTGGCGAGCGTCGGCAGCGGCTGACCGGTGTGCGCGGAATCCCACCAGCGCATGAATTCGGCGCCGCCGAGATAGGGAAACACCAGACCTTCGCGCACGGCGAGCGGCGCCCTCGAGAACACCTGCATCGACGCCGCCTGCGTCTTGACCTGGTCCCGCGCCATCTCCCAGAACCCCGGCTGCCTGAGGATCTCGCGATCGGGCACGAATGCCAGAATGGAGGCGACGGTCGCGTGGCCTTCGAGCACCGCCTGGACCGCGGTCTGCTCGTCCGCGCTGGACTTGATCCGCATCAGCGAATCGAGCGGGAGGTACTGGTGTTGCAGCGCGTGCACCAGCTCGTGCGCGAGCACAAAGCGCAGCGCGGCCGGGTCGGCTCCGACGACGCCGTACAGCGTCGCCGCCTCCGGATCGTAGAATCCCGCCACCTGCTCGGTATAGAGATCGAGGAGCAGCCGCTTCAGGTCGAGCGAATCGGGGATGAGGCCGAGGAGGCGATACACCGCCTCGACCCCTTCCTGCCGTGCCGCCGGGAAGTCCTGCTCCAGCTTGCCCAGGAGGAAAACTCGCACCTCCTCCCTGGTCTTGAGCGCCGAGTGCGTCGGGCTCTTGAATCGCAGCCCGGCCGCACGCTCGACCACCGGACGGAGGCTGTCCACCAGGCGGGAAAGATCGGGGCTTTCGCCGCGCACCGGCGCCGTCCCCCGGCAGCCGGTGAGGAAGGCGAGCCAGGCGGCGAGGAGGCGGAGCATCACGCGACCCCGAGATAGCGGCGATACCACTCGATGATCGACGGCCCGATGACGTAGGTCACCGCGGCGCCCACCGCGAGGAAAACGCCGAAGGGCACCAGCCTCTTTCTGCCGACCAGCGTGAGCGGCAGGAAGATCGCGGTCCCCGCCAGCGCGCCGAGAAAGATGGTGAGCAGCACGCCCTGCCACCCCACGAACGCGCCAACCATCGCCATCATCTTGATGTCGCCGCCACCCATCGCCTCTTCCTTGAACGCCCACTTCCCGGCCACGCCCACGAGCCAGAGAATGCCGAAGCCGACCGCGGCACCGAGCAGCGCGGCGAGCACCGCGCCGAGTCCTCCCGCCGCGCTCAGCACGAAACCGATCGCGAGGCCGCCGAGGGTGAATTCGTTGGGGATGAGGTATTCGCGCGCGTCGGTTAGCCCGATGCCGAGCAGCAGGGTGCCGAAGAGGGCACCCGTGAGCGCCTCAAGCGAGAGGCCGTAGTACCACGCCATGCCGGCCCAGAGGAGCGCGGTCGCGAGCTCCACCAGGGGATACAGAATGCTGATCGGCTCCCGGCAGCCGCGGCACTTGCCGCCGAGCAGCAGCCAGGAGAACACCGGGATGTTGTCGCGCCACTCGACCGGCGTGCCGCACTTGGGGCAGCGCGACGGCGGAGAGACTACCGACTGCTCGGCGGGGAGCCGCACGATGCAGACGTTGAGGAAGCTCCCGATGACGGATCCGAACAGCGCGCCGACAATGGCGGCGAGCGTCGATTCATTCACGCGTCACCTCGTACAGGATGATTCCCGCCGCGACCGCAACGTTGAGGGACTCGGTTCCAGGACGCAGCGCGATCCCGATGCGGCCGTGCGCCCAGCTGTCGAGAGAGGGCCGGGTCCCGGCGCCTTCGTTCCCGACCACGACTGCGAGGGGCGTGCCACGCGCGCTCCGGGGCGAGGTGCCATCCACTGCGGCGACCAGAACCCGTACCCCGGCCGATTCAGCCCAGCTCCGCAGCGCTGTTTCCTCGATCGCGACGTACGGAAGGCGGAAGAAGCCTCCCATCGTGGCGCGGAGGGTTTTCGGATTGGTAATCTCCGCGGTGCCGGGAAGTGCAAGTATCCCGGCGGCGCCAAGCGCGAAGGCGTTGCGCACCATGGTGCCCACGTTCCCGGGATCCTGCACTCCGTCGAGCACCAGAACGGGAGTCCGTATTCCGGCCTTCACGTCCTCGAGCTTCCACTTCGGCGGTTCGATCACGGCGAGAATGCCCTGGGGATGGTCCGTCGCGGCGAGCTCGTCGAACGTGCGCGCGTCCACATCGGTGACGGTGTGCCCCCCGGCTGTGAGCGCCGCTTTGAGCGTCCGGCCCCGGGAAGTAGCTTCCAGCGCCGGGCTCGCGAGGAGATGGCGAATCACCAGGCGCGCCGCCAACGCCTCCTCCACGAGGCGCACGCCTTCGGCGAGCGCGAGCCCGCGCCGTTCCCGGCCGCGACGCAGCCGGAGATCCCGCACCAGGGTATGCAGCGAGTGACTCATTGATGCAGATCGCCCTCACGATCGCGGGCTCCGATTCCGGCGGGGGCGCCGGAATCCAGGCAGACCTCAAGACCTTTCAGCGCTTCGGCGTGTTCGGCACCTCGGTCATCACCGCCATCACCGCGCAGAATACCCTCGGTGTCACCGCCGTGCACGCCGTTCCCGTTGACATCGTGCGCGCGCAGCTCGCGGCGCTGGCGTCCGACCTTCCCGCCGCGGCATGCAAGACCGGGATGCTCGCGTCGGCGGAGCTGGTGCGGGTGGTGGCGCACGCGCTCGACCCCGCGATCCCGTACGTCTGCGATCCGGTCATGGTGGCATCGTCGGGCGACCGGCTGCTGGAGCGGGCCGCGGAGCGCGTCATCGCGGAGCGTCTGGTATCCCGCGCAACGCTGGTCACGCCGAATCTCGACGAGGCCGCGATCCTTGCTGGGTTTCCGGTGGACGACCCCTCTGCCATGGAGCGCGCCGGGAAGGCGTTGCTCGAATTGGGCGCCGCCGCGGCGCTCGTCAAGGGGGGACATCTGCGCGGTGACGAGCTGGTCGATCTGCTGGTGACCCAGCGTGGCACCCGGCGCTTCGAGCACCCGCGCATCGAAACTACGTCGACCCACGGCACCGGGTGCACCCTGTCGGCGGCGATCACCGCGGGGTTGGCCAAGCGGCTGGACGGCTGGACCGCTGGACGGCTGGTGCCTTCCGACCTGCTGCTCGCCGCGGTGACGGACGCGCTGGAGTATGTCCACCGGGCGATCGCGAGTGCGCCGGGACTGGGCAAAGGGCATGGGCCGCTGAATCACACCGCATAGTGTCACCCGGAGCGAGGCGAAGCGGCGGAGCTGCGTTCCTCTCCGCGGGCTCGGGGCGGGCTGGGCTCCGGGGGCGCTGGAGTTCGCGCGTTGCCCGTCGGTCGCTACGCTCAGGGTGACAATCGCGTGAGTCACCCGGGCGATGAGTGGGGCTCGCCATAGGGGACGTCGGGCCGCGAGGACTTCGCATGAGGTTGGGAGTTACGTTGGCCCGCAGGCCCCGTGGGTGAGTCCCACTCGAGTCCGGGGGTGAGACCGACCCCTTCGCATCGCTCGGGGCGGCGGCTCAGCGTGACAGGGCCTTCACGGCAGTTCCCGTTCACGCTATTTCGCGAACCACCCCCTCGATCAGCCGCGCCAGCTCCTTCCCCGCCTTCGCTGCCATCTCCATCACTTCCTTGTGATTCAGCAGAGTCGTGCTGATGCCGGCGCCGGGATTGGTCACCAGCGAGAATCCCAGGCAGCGCATCCCCCGCGCGCGCGCCGCGATCACCTCCACGACGGTGCTCATCCCCACGGCATCGGCGCCCAGCCGCTCGAGCATCCGCACTTCCGCGGGAGTCTCATAATTGGGACCGAGAAGCCCAGCGTAGACGCCCTCTTCGAGAGGAATCCCCAGCCTTCGCGCTGTCGTACGCGCGATACCCAGGTATCCGGCATCATACGCCTCGGACATGTCGGGAAAACGCTCGTCCCCCTCCACGACATGTCCAATCAGCGGATTCCGCCCGGTGAGATTCAGATGATCCAAGATCAGCATCACGGATCCGGCGAGGAACGTCCTGCGCACGCCGCCCGCGGCGTTGGTGACGATGAGTGATTTCATGCCGAGCGCGCTGAATACCCGTACCGGGAGGACGTTGTCCTGGGCGCTGTAGCCCTCGTACATGTGGAACCGGCCGCTCTGAGCGAGCACGGTCTTCCCGCCCAGGGTGCCGATGACGAGCTCTCCGCGGTGCCCTTCCACCGTGGGCACATGAAATCCCGGAATATCCTTGTACGAAATCCGCACCCCGTCGGCGATCTGTTCGGCGAGCCCGCCGAGGCCCGACCCCAGCACCAGCGCGATGGAAGGCTGCCGCCCGCCGAGGCGCGAGGCGACGGCATCGCGGGCGGCAGTGACGGCGCTCACAGCAGCATCCCCGCGAGCGACGCCGAGATGAAGGCAGCGAGATTGCCGGCGATCATTGCGCGGAGCCCGAAGCGGGCGATTTCGGGCCGGCGTTCCGGCGCGAGCCCGCCGATTCCCCCGATCTGGATCGCGATGGACGAGAAGTTGGCAAAGCCGAGCAGCGCGTAGGTCAGGATGATGGCGCTGCGCGGAGAGAGCACCAGCGGCCCGCTGAGATCGCTCGCGAACTGGGCATAGGCGACGAATTCGTTCAGCGAGGTCTTGAGGCCGATGAGCGAGCCGACATAGCCGGTATCCTGCCAGGGGACCCCCATCACCCACGCAAGCGGCCGGAGCAGCGTGCCGAGAATGAGCTGCAGGCTCAGGTCGGGCTGCCCGACGAAACCGCCGGCCCAGCCGAGCAGCGCGTTGAGCAGGGCGATCAGCGCGACGAACGCCATGAGCATCGCGGCGACGTTGATCGCGAGCTGCACCCCGGTGGCGGCGCCATTGGCGGCGGCCTCGATGACGCTCGAATCGGTCTTCTCCATCGCCAGCTTGAGCGACCCCTTGGTGACCGGCTCGCCGGTTTCCGGCATGATGATCTTGGAGAGGAAGAGGCCGGCGGGCGCATTCATCACGCTCGCCGCGAGCAGGTGCGCGGCGATCCCCGGAAACGTCCCCTGCAGCATGCCCACGTAGGCCGCCAGCACTCCGCCGGCCACGGTGGCAAACCCGCCCACCATCACCGTGATCAGTTCGGACTGGGTGAAGGTCTTGACGAACGGTTTGATGAGAAGCGGCGCCTCGGTCTGGCCCAGGAAGATATTTCCCGAGGCGGAAAGCGTCTCGGCGCCGGAGGTGCCCAGCGTCTTCAGCATCGCCCAGGCGATGCCCTTCACGACCTTCTGCATGATGCCGAGGTAGTAGAGCACCGACATCAGCGAGGAAAAGAAAATGATGGTGGGGAGCACATTGAAGGCGAAGAATGCCCCGGTATGGGCGAGCCAGCCCACCGAGGTGTCGAGGCTGCCTCCCGGCCCCGGCATGCCCACCGGCACGTTGGATTGGACCAGGTTGCCGAAGACGAAGCGCGCCCCCTGCTCCTGGAAGCCGAGCAGGCTGCTGATCCCGTCCCCGATGACCGCGAAAATCCGCCGGCCCACCTCGGTCTTCAGGACGACGATGCCGAAGAGCGCCTGGATACCGAGGCCCGTGAAGACGAGCCGCCAGTTGATCTTCGACCGGTTGTAGCTGATCAGCACTGCGATGCCGATCATCGTGGCGATACCCAGGAGGCCGATGAGCCGCTGCCCGAGGGGGAGGTCGAGTCCCTCCCGCGCCTGGGCGAGCTTTTCGGCCGCCGTCTGGAGAACCAGGAGTGCGACCATCAGATGGCCTCCAGCTCGTCCCGGACCCGCGCGATCATCGCCTGCCGCTCGGGCCAGGGCAGGAACGCTCCGGCAAAGGCGTTGAGGATCATGCGGTCGATCTCCTCTCGAGTGAAGCCGAGACTGCGGTGGGCCAGCCAGTACTCATCGGTGAGGTGTACCCCGCTCATCAGCCAGCTATCGGTGCAGAGGGTGACCGCGAGTCCGGCATCGTAATAGTCGCGCACCGGATGTTCCGACGCTTCCCGCACCACCCGGGTCTGGAGATTGCTGGTGATATTGGTTTCGATCAGGATCTGACGGTCACGAATGTACGCCAAGAGCTCCGGATCCTCGCCGAGGCGCGTGCCGTGGCCGATGCGGACCGCATGGCAGCGCCGCACCGCCTCGGCCACCGAGTCGGCGCCCGCGGCCTCGCCGGCGTGCACCGTGATGCCGAGGTTTCCCGCCAGCGCGATGTCGAAGGCCTCGCCGTGGGGCCCGGGCGGACGACCCGCCTCGCCGCCGGCCAGGTCGAACCCGACCACGCCGAGCGGCTTGCAGCGCACCGAATGGCGGGCGATTTCGACCGACCGCGCGGGATCGTAATGCCGGAGGGTGCAGTTGATGATCCCGGTCCGGATGCCGAAGTCCCGCTCCCCGCGGTCGAAACCTCGCCGCTCCGCCGCGACGACCTCGTCCATCGAAAGCCCGCCGTGGGTCGAGAGGTGCGGATCGTAGCGCACCTCGAAATAGCGGATGTTGTCGCGGGCGGCGTCCTCCACCATCTCGTACGCCACCCGCTCGATCGCCTCAGGTGTCTGGAGGAGGGACACGGTGATGTCGAAGCGCGCGAGATAGTCCTCGAGATTGCGGGCGTCGCTCACCAGCATGAAGCGGGCGAGCGATTCCGGGTCCGAAGCCGGAAGCTCCACGCGCGCGGCGCGCGCCAGCTCGAGCATCGTCTCCGGCCGGAGCGAGCCGTCGAAATGTACGTGCAGCTCCGCCTTGGGAAGCCGCGCGATCAGCTCACGGGTGAGCATCGGACTCGTCTCTCGCCCGCCGCGCACTCACGAACACTCGAAGGACGGCCCCGGAATACACCGGGGTGCGGGGATCCAGCGCGATCCCGCGACCGTCGGTCACCTGGGCGCGCCCCGCTTCGAGTGCCTTGGCCAGCGCCGCATCGCATGCCGCGATCGCGTCCGCCACCGAGCTGTCGGCCGTAACCCGGACCACCTTGTCATTCACGAAGACGGGAATGGACTCGCTCACGGGGCCACGTCGATGAGGCGCCGGGCCGTCGGCGCCGCGACCGGCTGCCGGAGCCGCCCGAGATAGGCGATCATCGCCTCGAGGTCGGTCTTGCCGGTACTGCGGGTCGGGAGGGTTCGCAGCATGGCGAGGCCGTCGCCGCCGGTCTGGAGGAAATCGGGGAGCGCGACCACATAGCTGCGCCGGGACAGCACTCGGGTTCCGTCGGTCCTCCGCATCTCGAGCACCCGGCTGCCGGCGGGCTTCCGGCTGTCGTAGCGGACCTTGAGCCCGGCGATATGAAAGGTCGGCCGGCCCGAGATCACCGCCCGCTCGAAGACGTCCTTCAGCCGCTCACCGGTGATCCAGACCCGGACGATGGTGTTGCCGAAGGGATGGAGCTCGAAGAGATCGCTGTAGGTCAGTTGCCCCGCGGCGAGATCGCGCCGGATCCCGCCGTTGTTCATGATCGCGAAATCGGTTCCGGGAGCGGCGGCGCGCTGGGCGTCTGCAATGAGATTCCCGAGCGCGTACTGGTCACCCCGGCGCGGAAGAGAATCCCGGAGCACTGCCACCCGCCGGAGGGCGAGGCGGTCGACCATCGGCCGGTAGCGATCGAGGATCGCGTTGACTCCACTGTCGGAGGTCACCCGGTCGGCCCAGACTGTCTCCACCCGCGCGCGCCATACCCGGGTCCCGTTGTCCTGGCGGACGAGATCGATCACCCCGAACGCGGTGCCGTTGCTCCTGGCCTGGACGACGGGAATCCCGTTCACCACGGTATTCACGAGGGTGTGGGTGTGGCCCGCGATGATGAGCTGCACCCGGGTGGAATCGAGCTCGCGGGCGAGATCGATGACCTCTCCCCGGCAGGGAAGCGAATCGCAGAACGCTCCCTCGTGCGCCACCAGGATGGTGAGGTCGGGGCGCTCCGCGCGCGCGGCCTCGAGGGCATCCCGAATGGCGCCCGCGCCCTTGCGCCACACCAGTCCGGCACCCTGCCTGGCCCCCACCATCTGCTTGGTGCGCGCCGACATGTACCCGACCACGGCAATCCGCAGCCCGCCCCGCTGGAGCAAGGTGTACGGGGTGGCCCAATCGGGGCGGCGTCCCGACACCGAATCGAAGACGTTGGACGCGACCCATTTCCAGCGCGACTCCCGCATCCGCGCCTTGAGCGTATCCACTCCCCAATCCAGCTCGTGATTCCCGACGACCGCGGCGTCGAGCCCGAACCGGTTCAGCGCCTCGATCGTCGAGCGGCCGAAGACGAGGTTTGAAACGAGGGTGCCCTGCATCTCGTCCCCCCCGTCGAGACGGAGCACCGCGCAGCGGCAGCCAAGGGCGGCACTGTCGAGCGTCGCTTTGAGCGCCGCGACACCTCCGACCGGGCGGCCTCCCGACCAGCCGTACTGCCGGGGCTCGAGGGCACCGTGTAGGTCATTAATGGCGAGAATGCGGAGCAGCGTCGAATCCGCCCTCGCGGCTGTGGCAACAGCGAGCAGAACGGCGGGAAGCATCGTCTAAAATCCTCTCCCCGGAGGTGTTGCGCAATCGTGACAGAGTGGAGGTTGAATAAATGTACCCCCATGTATATATGTTCCGCCGCATATGAGCCCCATCGCCCCGACCGAGCTGCTCCTCACGCTCGCCGAACCGACCCGGCTTCGCATCGTGAATTGCCTCGCGGCGGCGCCACTCTTCGTCTCCGACCTGCAGGCGGTGCTCGACCTGCCGCAGCCCACAGTCTCCCGCCATCTCACGGTGCTCAAGAAGGCGCGCCTGGTGCGCGACACACCGATCGCGCAGTTCGTGCTGTACCGCATCCGGACCGAGTCCGGCCCCCAGGGCCGGCTGTTGCAGGCGGTGCTCGACGCGCTGGGGCACGACGAACCGATGCGGCTGGAACGCCACCGGGCGCTCGACCGGAGCCGCGCCCACGGGCGGGGCAGGATGCCCTCGGCGTCTGGACGCGGCAGCCCGGCGGCCGATGGAACGGAGGACCGGTGAGCAGCCACAGGATTCTTGTCGTGGACGACGAGCCCGACATCACGGCACTCGTCGCCTATCACCTGGCGCGGAACGGGTATCGCGTGTCGACTGCGGCGAACGGCCAGGACGCGCTCCGGGCCGCGCGCGAGGAGCGACCCGACATCGTGGTGCTCGACCTGATGCTCCCGGGCCTCTCGGGATACGAAGTCCTCCGCGAATTGCGGCGGCGCAAGGATACCGGCGACGTCGGGGTGATCCTGCTCACCGCCCGGCGGGAGGAAGCCGACCGGATCAAAGGACTCTCGCTCGGCGCCGACGACTATCTCACCAAACCGTTCTCGCCCCAGGAGCTCACACTCCGCGTGGCGGCCGTGCTCCGCCGTCTTGCGGCGCCCGCGGTCGCCGCCGGGTCGTCGCTGGTGGAGGGCCCGCTCACCATCGACCGCGGCGCGCATCGCGTTACCCTCGAGGGGGAGGAAGTCACCCTCACCGCCACCGAATTCAAGCTCCTGCTGACCCTGGTCGAGCGACGGGGACGGGTGCAGACCCGCCCGCAGCTTCTCGAAACGGTCTGGGACGCCCAGCCCGACATCCAGACCCGCACAGTGGACATGCATGTCCAGCGGCTGCGCGCCAAGCTCGGCGAGATCGGGAAGCTCATCGAGACGGTGCGGGGGTTCGGATATCGATTCAAGGGGGTGTCCAAGTGACGGCGCAAGGGCGCAAAGGCGCAAAGGGGCAAGGGCGCAAAGTCCCGCTTCCCCCTTTCCCCCTTCCCCCTTCCCCCCTTCCCCCTTCCCCCCTTCCCCCTTCCCCCTTCCCCCTTCCCCTCGCGTGACCTTCGCCCGTCGCCTCCTCCTCGGCACGGTGCTCGTGCTGCTCATCACGGTCACCGTCCTGGTGATTTCCGCCGAGCGCTGGTTGCGCGCCGACCTCGAACAGAATGTCGCCACCAGTCTCGAGCATCAGGCCCGGCTGGTGGTCGCGGCGCTCCCCCCCGACTCGCTCGCGTGGCAGGAGTTTTCCCGCCGGGTCGGATCGGCGGGGCGGGTGCGAATCACCCTGATCGAGCCGTCGGGCCGGGTGCGCGCCGATTCGGACGTCCCCGATGCCGAGCTGCCGCGGGTCGAGAACCACGCGACGCGGCCCGAGGTCGCGACCGCGCTGTCGGGCGGAACCGGGAGCGCGACGCGCCGAAGCGCCACGACCAGCAGCGAGTTCATGTACGTGGCGGTGCCCGGCGGCCCCGGAGTTGTGCGGGTGGCGATGCCGCTCGATCAAGTGGACTCGGCCGTGGGGACCGCGCAGCAGTCGGTGCTCCTCGCGGCGATTCTCGCACTGGTGCTCGGCGGCCCGCTCGCCTGGCTCGCCGGGCGCTCGATCACCCGGCCTCTGACCGAGACGGCGGAAGCGGCCCGCACCATCGCGTCGGGCGGCAGGCCGCATTTCCCCCGTTCGGGAATTCCCGACATGGATGCGATGGTCGCGGCGCTGCGCGGGATGCACGAAGAGCTCGATGCCCGCTTCGAGGCGCTGCAGCGCAAGCAGGCGGAGACGGAAGCGCTGGTGAACGCCATGGTGGAGGGCGTCATCTCCTCCGATGCGCATGGGCAGGTCGTCACCGCCAACCCGGCGGCTCGCCGGCTGCTCGGATACGGGGCCGATCGCCCGCTGCCGGCCCTGCAGGTGCTCTTCCACCACAAGGCGGCGCGGGTAGCGGTGGAGGCGAGCCTCCGCGGGGAGACGGTACCGGACCGGGAGGTTCTGCTCGATGAGCGGACCTGCCTGCTCAGCGCGCGGCCGCTCCCCGAGGGAGGCGCGGTGCTGGTCCTCCACGACCTCACCGACATCCGCCGCCTGGAGACCATTCGCCGAGACTTCGTGGCCAACGTCTCCCACGAGCTCAAGACTCCGCTGACATCGATCTCGGGCTACGCCGAGACTCTGCTGGCCGAGCAGACTGGAGAGGAAACCACGCGCCGGTTTCTGGAGACGATTCTCGCCAACGCCCGCCGCATGCAGCGACTGGTGGACGATCAGCTCGATCTCTCCCGGATCGAGTCGGGGAGCTGGCGACCGTCGGCTCGACTGGTGCTGACCGAGACCGCGCTGCGGGAGACCTGGACTGCCGCGGGAACACCGGGCCGCTCCGACCACATCTTCCGGGTCATGGTGGGCGCCGGTGCGGAATCGGTGTTTGTCGATCCGGAGGCGTTTCGGCAGATCCTGGCGAATCTGTACGACAATGCCCGCCGGTACACCGCGCCCGGGGGCGCCATCACCGCGCTCGCGACGCGAGACGGTGCCGGCGTCCGGGTCAGCGTGCGCGACGCCGGCAGCGGCATCGGGAGCGAGCACCTCCCCAGAATCTTCGAGCGTTTTTACCGCGCCGACCCCTCCCGCTCCCGCGCGGAAGGCGGCACCGGACTCGGACTCGCGATCGTGAAGCACATGGTCGAGTCCCACGGCGGCCGGGTCTGGGCCGAGAGCGAGCTGGGGGAGGGCACCGCGATCCATTGCTGGTTTCCGGCGGCCTAAGGCCGCGGGGAAAGGGGAAGGGTGAATGAGGGGAAGGGCTCCCTTCCCCCCTTCCCCCTTCCCCACTTCCCCCCTTCCCCTGTTACCTCTCCGTTACATCGTCTTTGTATTCCTGTAACGTCGCGTGGCGTTCTTCTTCCCCGGGCTCTTGCCTGTCGTGAGACCCCTCGAGCGTCGACATTCTCATCAAGGAGCCGGAGCGTGCGCGGACACCTGTGCAGGGCAGGTCGGCTGGTGGTTCTGGGACTCTGTTGTCACGCGGTCGTCGGGGCTGCCCAAACTCCCAGCGTGACGGTGGGTGGCGTCGGCTATGCGCAGTACGGCTATCAGCTGAAGGACACCGCCAACCACGTCAACAACTTCGACGTGACCCGGGCGTACATCAATATCCTCGGCCGGTTCGCGCACGGCGTTAGCGTGCGGATCACCCCGGACATCTACCGGACGGCCGACGGCCTCACTTATCGGCTCAAGTACGGCTTCGTCGCGTGGACCCCCGACAGCAGCGCCCTCACCTTCAAGCTCGGCATGGTCAACACCCCGTTCGTCGAGTGGGAGGAGCAGCTCTGGGACTACCGGATGCAGGGAACCATCGCGATGGACCGCTATGGGTATCTCTCCTCCTCGGACCTCGGGGTTCTCGTGGAAGGAAACTGGGGCGCCGAGAAAGTCACCATGTCAGCAGGGATCATCAACGGAGAGAATTACAACAAGCCGCTGGGCGACAAGGGGAAGGACTTGGTCGGGCGGGTCTCGGTCCGCCTCATGTCCACCGATGACGCCAGCCGCACCGGCGGACTCCGGCTCACCGGATACGGGCAGACCGGCAGGCCCAACGGGGGCGGCGTCCGGCAGCGATGGCTCGGCGTCCTCTCCTATCGCTCGAAGCTGCTGACGCTGGCGGGCGAGCTAGCCGTCACGAAAGACAGCGCGCCCACGACCCCGGTGACCGCGGAGCGTAAGGGACGGATCATCACCACGTTCGGCGTGCTGCGGGTTCCGCCGAGCTACAAGCTGCAGTTCATCGGCCGGCTGGATCTGGTCGACCCGAACACCTCCACTGATAACGACCGGCAGACTCGCATTATCGCGGGCGTCGGCTACCAGCTTTCGCCCAATCTCAGGCTGCTCGCCGATCTCGACCATCTGAGCTATCAGGGCGGCGTCACCACGCCCGCGCTCGAGGCGGTTCGCTCGCAGGCGCTCTTCCAGGTGCAGTTCACTTTCTAAGGAACCCACATGTCGCGCCCCACGTTGCTTCTCGGACTGGCTCTTGCCGCGGCCGCCTGCGGAGGAGGGGAGAATACGCCCGCCCCGCCGGCGGGCTCGGCGCTGACCGGAGCCGGCGCCACCTTCCCGAATCCGATCTACAGCAAGTGGTTCGACACCTACAACAAGAAGACCGGCGTCCAGATCAACTACCAGTCGATCGGATCGGGCGGCGGCATCAAGCAGTTCACCGAGGGGACGGTGGACTTTGGCGCCACCGACGGGCCGATGAAAGAGGAGCAGCTCGCCGCGGTGCAGGGGAACGTCCTCCATATCCCGACGGTCATGGGCGCCGTGGTGCTGACGTACAACCTCCCCGAGGTGGGCACGACTCAGCTCAAGCTCGACGGCGCCACGATTGCCGACATCTTCCTCGGCAAGATCACCAAGTGGAACGACCGGCGGATTACCGCGTCGAATCCCGGAGTGTCGCTCCCGAACCAGGACATCATCGTGGTGCACCGGTCGGACGGCTCGGGCACCAGCTACATCTTCACCGATTACCTCAGCAAGGTTTCGCCGGAGTGGAAGAGCAAGGTGGGAAATGCCAACTCGGTGAACTGGCCGGCGGGACTTGGCGGCAAGGGGAACGAGGGCGTCACCCAGCAGGTCAAACAGTCTCCCGGCTCGATCGGCTACGTCGAGCTCATTTACGCGATCTCGAACCAGCTCTCCTACGCCCAGGTCAAGAACGCGGCCGGCACGTTCATCGTGCCGTCGCTGGCCTCGGTCACCGCGGCGGCGGCTGGCACCAGCTTCGCGCCCGACACCGATTTCCGGGTGTCGATCACCAACGCCGCCGGCGCCGATGCGTACCCCATCTCGTCCTTCACCTGGCTGCTGGTGCGTCCGGACATGCCGGATGAGGCCAAGGGGAAGGCGCTCAAGTCCTTCCTCGACTGGATGGTCACCGACGAAGCGCAGCAGATGGCGGCGGAGCTGCACTACGCTCCGCTGCCGGCCCCGGTGGTGACACTGGTCAAGGAACGGATCACGACCCTCAAGGCCGGCGGAAAGCCGATCGCGTGAACGAAGGAACCGCCCGGCTTCAGGGCGCGGCGACGGGAGACCGGATCTTCCGCGCGCTGCTCACGATCGCCGCCCTCGCGATCCCGACCCTGCTCGGGTTCCTGGTGTACGAGCTCTGGTCGGGGTCGCAGCCGGCGATCGCGAAGTTCGGGGTGGATTTCCTCACCACCAGCACCTGGGATCCGGTGGCGGACAAGTTCGGGGCACTGCCGCTGATCTTCGGGACGCTGCTCTCCTCGTTGATTGCCCTGGTAATCGCCGTCCCGCTCTCGATCGGGGTGGCCATTTTCCTCACCGAGTTTGCACCGGGATCGATCCGGCGCCCGATCGCCTTCGTGGTCGAGCTGCTGGCGGCGATTCCCAGCGTGGTCTACGGCCTCTGGGGCATCTTCTTCCTGATTCCCCTTCTCCGAGCAACCCTCTTCCCCTTTCTCCAAAACAGCCTCGGTTTCCTCCCCCTGTTTCGGGGCACGATCTACGGCAATTCGATGCTCGCGGCCGGGATCATCCTGGCGATCATGATCATGCCATACATCATGTCGGTGACGCGGGAGGTACTGGCGACGGTGCCGGGAAGTCAGCGGGAAGCGGCGCTGGCGCTGGGGGCCACTCGATGGGAAGCGGCCTGGACCGCGGTGGTGCCCTACGCCCGGTCCGGCATCGTGGGCGCGATCATCCTCGGACTCGGCCGGGCCCTGGGCGAGACGATGGCGGTGACGATGCTCATCGGCAACCGTCATGAGATCGTGGCGTCGCTCTTCGCACCGGGGTACACGATGGCGGCGGCAATCGCCAACGAGTTCACCGAAGCCTCGACCGACATGCACTTCGCCGCCCTCGCCTATGTGGCGCTGGTGCTCTTCGGCGTCACCGTCCTGATCAACGCGCTCGCCCGGCTGCTGATCTGGAAGGTCTCCAAGGGCCGCGCCAGCGGAGGGGCGGGGTTGTGAGTGGCCGGTGGCGCCGGTGGAAGAGCCGGATCATGGTGGGCCTCCTGGTCCTCGCAGCGGTGCTGGCGGTCCTGCCCCTGCTCCTCATCCTGGGCACGTTGATCGTGAAGGGCGCGGGAAGCATCAACCTCGGCTTCTTCACCCGGATGCCGGTGCCCGCCGGCGAGACCGGCGGCGGGGTGGCGCACGCGATCGTGGGCACCCTGATGATCGTGGGCACCGCATGCCTGATCGGGCTTCCCATCGGAATTGGCGCCGGCATCTTCGCCGCCGAGTGGCCGGCGAGCCGGATTGCCGTCGCCACCCGGTTTATCGCCGACGTGCTCAATGGAACGCCGTCGATCGTGGTCGGCGTCTTCGCCTGGACCTGGATCGTGGCAAAGCAGGGTCACTTTTCCGGGCTGGCGGGGAGCGCCGCGCTCGCCGTGCTGATGATCCCGATGGTGATGCGCACCACCGAAGAGATGATCAAGCTGGTCCCCCACTCCCTTCGCGAGGCGGCGCTCGCACTCGGCTACCCGCGCTGGCGCACCAGCCTTCAGGTGGTGGTGCGGACCTGTCTCCCCGGAATCGTGACCGGCGCCCTCCTGGCCGTGGCTCGCATCGCCGGCGAAACCGCTCCCCTGCTCTTTACCGCGCTGGGGAGCCAGTACATGAGCAGCAACATCCAGCAGCCGATGGCCGCACTTCCTCTGGTGGTCTTTACCTACGCAACCGGCCCCTACCCCGAGTGGCACCGTCTCGCCTGGGCGACAGCCCTCGTCCTCATTCTCGTCGTCCTCGTCCTCAGCATCGCCGCTCGCCTCGCCACCCGAAGCCGGTTCGATGCTCCCCGCTGAGGCCGGACGTCCCCGGGTTCAAACCGAGGGGCTCACCGCGTTCTACGGAACAGTCGCGGCGGTCAAGAACGCGTCGCTCGCCTTCGCGCCGAATCAGGTGCACGCCCTGATCGGCCCGTCGGGGTGCGGCAAGTCGACCTTCCTCCGCAGCCTCAACCGGATGCA